>PXES01000056.1 GCA_003564655.1 Paracoccaceae bacterium | reverse complement strand
TGTTCGCCCCAGACACCAGAACCTTCCAGCCCCGATCCGTCCAGAACCCTCCAGCAACACCAAAGCGCCGCCGGTGAAGCGCTATCTAGATACTACTCCAACAACACGCAAGAGGGAAAATCGATCAGCCGGTCAAGTTTTTTGCTGCCCGCCAATTTTATATGTTGGATCAGATACTTGACCTGATCTTACAGACCTGCCAGTCCGTTAATCCGGAATCCTGCGGAAGAGTCCGCGTCCCAAACTCCTTCCCGGCAACAGGCTTTCCGACCCCATGGCGAGACTCTTCCGCCCAAGCCGGTGATTTCGTGATCGCTCGGTGGGGAATCACGCGAGCACCTGCGACCCTCTCGAATCGGCGCATCCCGCCGGAGCGGTCCCCGTCCAAACTGACGGGGCCGCGGGCACGGACGGGGCCGCGGGCACGGTTGCGTGGTAACCTGCCACCGCCGCCGATTTTCGCGCCTGGAATTCCGGAGAGAGTACGATGAGAAATTTGACAAGGGCCACCAGGGCCGCAGCCGCCGCTCTGAGCGTTGCCCTGATCGTCGGTCCGGCCCTGACCGATACGCTTCAAACGGTCACGCAGGATCAGATGTTGGGCCGGGTGCCGGGCAACGTGATGATCCCCGGCGATTCATTCATTCCAGGTGATAGTTTCTTTCCCGGCGGATTGAACCGTCCCTTCGCCCCGGAGTTCACCCGCAGCTTTGCCGCGCAGGACATCACGACCGTCGCCGATTTCATCCGCGCCGACCCGCAGCTGATCGCACGCATCCTCGACGTCGATCCGCACGCGGCGCAGACGATGCAGCGCAACATGCGCGAAGCGATGTCGCGCGACTGAGCTGCCCGCCCTATCCGCCGCCCTGCTCGCCCACGGGGAGGGCGAGGGCCAACGCGACAAGATCCGCCTGCCGATGGGTCTTGGTCTTGGCGAAAGCGTTGCGCAGGTGAAAGGCGATGGTGGTCTGCGCCACGCCCAGCTCGGTGCCGATCTCTTCCGGGCGTAGCCCGAGCGCGAGATGGCGCACCACGCGCGCCTCGGTCGGGGTCAGGGCGAACAGATCCTGCAGCGCAGCCAGCGACAGGGGCGCGCGCATTCCCGCTTCGGTCAGGAAGACGAGCACCATCACCGGGCCGTCCGCCGGGCCGTCGGACGGGCAACCCTGCAGTCGCGCCAGCCGCCCGCGCGCCTCATCCAGCATCAGGGATTCGCTCTCGGCCTGCCCGGCCTCGGCCAGCGCCCCCAGGCGGCGGACCGGCTCGGCCAGCCCGTCGGGCGGCAGCGCGCCGCAGAACTCGAGCATCTGGCGGGCGACCGGGTTGGTGCGGATCATCTGCCCGGTGGGCGTGTAGACCAGAACCCCGACCGTAAGCGCGTCGAACAGATGCCGTCCCAGCCGCGCATTGTGGCGCAGGCTGGCGCGGGCCTCGGCGCTCTGGCGCAGACGCGCCTCGACCGTCGAGAGCAGCAGGTCGTAGTTGATCGGCTTGGTCAGGTAATCATCCGCACCGGCGCGCTTGCCGTGAATCACCGATTCGGTCGTCGAAAGCGCTGACAGGAATATGAGCGGCACATGCGCGAGGTGCGGGTAGGTGCGCCGCAAACGGGTCAGAACGGCATAGCCGTCCACGCCCGGCATCATGATGTCGCACAGGATCAGATCAGGGGCGACCCGGTCGAGATGCCGCAGCAATTCGGCACCATCGCGCGCGCCGATCACGCGGTAGCCCGCGCCCTGCAACTCGTCGCAGATGTCGCGCAGCAGATGCGGTTCATTCTCGCAGGTCAGGATCAGCGGCGGCTCGTCAGGCATCAGCGCCCCCCTCTTCGGCCATGGGCAGCCAGAGGGTGAAAACCGCGCCGGTGCCGGGCGCGTTTTCGACCTCGACACGCCCGCCCTGCAGTGTGGCCAGTTCCTGCGCGAGGGCAAGGCCCAGGCCGGTGCCCTCTCCGCAGCTGCCCTGTGTCCCACGATAGTAGCGTTTGAACAAATGCGGCAGATCGCGCGCGTCGATCCCCGGCCCCCGATCGCGGACCGAACAGCCAACCTCGCCCGCCCGGGCATGGACCTGCAGCGCGACCGGGCGATTGGCGGGGCTGTAGCGCAGCGCGTTGGAAACGAGGTTCCCGAGGATATGCGCCACCAGATGCGGGTCGCCGCGTGCAACCATAAGTCCGGGGTCACAGGTCAGCGTGATCTCGCGGTCGGGAAAGCGCTGGCGGATCTCGTCGACGAGCGCCTGCGCGCTCTGTTCCAACGGCACGGAGGTAAAGCGCGCCCGAAGCTGGTCGGTGTCGAGTTTCGCGAGCATCAGCACGGTATCGACCAGCCGGGTCAGTCGCCCCACCGCCTCTCCAACGACAGCGCGGCGCTCGGCCACTTCCGCGGCGGTGACATCGGCGCCCTTGCGGTGCAACCGGTGCATGGCGCTGTCGATCAGACTCAGCGGGGTGCGGATCTGATGCGAGACAATGGCCGCGAAATCGCGGTACATGGCCGAGCTGTCGCGCTCTTGTTGCAACAGCGCGGCGGCGCGCAAACGGTCGAGTTGGGCGCCGTGCAGCCTGCGCTGGTTGCGCAACACGAGCCACGCGATGCCGAGTGCGGAAAGCAGCGCAAAGGCCATCGCGGCGATGATCAGGCGCTGCGTGGCGCGGTAATCGTCCAGCCGTTCGGCGGCCTTTTCCCAGTCGCGAGTCATCACGTCATTGGCGATGCGGTTGATCTGGGGATGCAACTGCGCGCCCAGTTCGAACAACGCCGCGTGCAGATCATCGGAATGACCGTTCTCCAGCGGGTCGAGCGTCTCGAGCGCGCGGGTCATCTCTGCAACGACTTGCAAATGGCCCAGATCGTCGAGATACCGCGCCTGCGGGCCCTGCTGCATCAGGTTCAGCCGCGCCATCGTCAGGTCGAAACGCTGCGCGATGGTTTGCATATCGGGTGTCGCCTGCCCCGCGGCGAGGGCGAGTTGCAGCATCTCCATCTGCGTCTGGGTAACGACCCACAGCATGTTCTGCGTCGCCGCGATGCGCATGTCCCGCTCGAGTGCAGAGCTTTTCGCCAACGC
>PXES01000227.1 GCA_003564655.1 Paracoccaceae bacterium | reverse complement strand
GGAGGTATCCGGCCTGCATCCAGCTGACCTGCGCCCCGTCGCGCAGGATCACGGCCTGCCCGGCCTCGACCGGGGTGCCGATGCCCTGCCCGTCGATCATCGCGAAGTTGCCGTCCAGCACATAGATGAACTCATCGCCCGGATAGGGGCCAAACGCCTCTTGCATCGAGGTGGTGTTCCAGGTGCCGACCGTCACCCCCAGTTCGGGGTCGGAAAAGACCAGATCGAGATTCTGACGCGGCAGGGGCGAGTGGAAATCCTCGGGGTCAAGCTCCATCGGCTTCAGCCCGGGGCCTTCGGGCAAGAGCGGGATGATACGGGACGACATGGGCATTACTCCGGATGGGCAGTCGGGCAGGCTGCCCTGCTGGCGCAGGGCAGCGGTGCAGTGTCAGTTGATGGTCCAGGTGTATTCGCCATCCGTGAACGTCTCGGCATCCACACGCCAGATCGGGCCGCATTCCATGCCCGGCTCGCTTTGCCATTCGACGCACATCTCGGCACCGCGCATTTCCCACACGCCGGTGTCAGTGCCCCAGCTCTGGTCATCGTAATTGGTGGTGCCATCGGCATCGAAACACTGTGTGCCGCGCGAGGGGCCCCAGTAGGTGATGCACGCGCCGGAATGCAGTGACACGACCTCGTCCGCCGACAGCGTGTCGGCCTGCGCGGCACCACTGGCCAGAAGCGCGGCGATGCCGGACGCGGCGAGGGTGCGGAAAGGGGTCTGCTTGGTCATGACGGTCTGTCTCCTCTGTTGGTGGAGGCCCGGCCACGCGCCGGACCGTTATGGGCAGCGCGCCGGTGCAGTGCGCCGCGCGTGTTCACCCGGATCATTCGCTCAGGTCGATCCAGATGGTCTTGAGTTCGGTGTATTGCTCATGCGCGTGGATGCCGTTGTCGCGCCCGCCGAAACCGCTGGCCTTGAACCCGCCGAAGGGGGTCGAGATCTCGCCCTCAGAATAGGTGTTCACGCCCACCGTTCCGGCCTTGAGCTTGCGCGCGTAGCGATGGGCCTTGGCGATGCTCGAGGTATAGAGCGTCGCCGCCAGCCCGTATTCGGTCTGGTTGGCCATCTTGATGGCTTCCTCGTCGCTCTCGGCGCGGATGACGCCGACCACGGGGCCGAAGATCTCTTTCTGGTAGATATCCATCCCCGGCGTAACCTCGGCGAAGATCGTGGGCTTGAACAGCAGCCCCCCGGCCCCCTCGCCGCCCGCGACGACGCGCGCGCCCTGCGCCTTGCCGCTGTCCACCAGCCCCGAGACCTTGGCGAAATGCTCTTCGCTGACCAGCGGCCCCTGCCGCGTGGCCGGGTCGAGCGGGTCGCCAAGCGGCCAGTCGGCCACCTGCTTGGCCAGTTCGGCCACCAGTTCGTCATACACGTCCTTGTGCGCGATGATGCGGCTGTTGGCGGTGCAGTTCTCGCCCATGTTCCAGAAGATCGCCTCGGCCTGCGTCTCGGCGATCTCGGCGATATCCTCGGCATCCGAGAGCACCACGGCGGCCGATTTCCCGCCCATCTCGAGGCAGACCTCCTTGACGTTGGACTGCGCCGAATACTCGAGGAACTTGCGCCCTACCTCTGTCGAGCCAGTGAAGGTCAGCGCGTCAACATCCATGTGCCGACCCAACGGCTCGCCCACATCCGGCCCCATGCCGGTGACGACATTCAGCACGCCCGGCGGCACGCCCGCTTCCAGCGCCAGTACGGCCAGCCGCAGCGCCGTCAGGCTGGTCTGCTCGGCGGGCTTGACGATGACCGAATTCCCGGTGGCCAGCGCCGGGCCGATCTTCCAGGCCATCATCATCAGCGGGAAGTTCCAGGGCAGCACCGCGGCCACGACGCCCACGGGTTCACGCACCACCAGCGCCAGCGCATCGGGCGCGGTGGGGGCGATCTGGTCATAGAGCTTGTCCTGCGCCTCGCCATGCCAGCGGATGCAGTTGGCGGTCTCGGGCAGGTCCATCTCGATACAGTCGGTAATGGGCTTGCCCGCGTCCAGCGCCTCCATCACGGCCAACTCGTCGCGGTTCTCCATCAGCAGATCGGCCAGCTTACCCAGCACGGCCTTGCGCTCGGACGGGTGCAGGGCCGACCAGACGCCCGCCTCGAAACTGCGGCGGGCGGCGGCAACGGCGCGGTCCACATCGACCGCATCACAGGCGGGCAGCGTCGCGATCAGCTCGCCCGTATAGGGGTTGCGGGTCTCGAAGATGGCGCCGCTGGCGGCGGCGACGAATTCGCCGTCGATAAACGCACCCGTGGGCAGTTTCAGCGACTTGGCAAGGTCGGTATAGGCGTTCATTTTCGACTCCTTTTCCGGTCTGGACTTTCAGGCCACCTTCGCGTGGCGCGCAGTGCTGGGCGCAATGTCGCCGATGATGGGCCGGTCATGGGGGAAGGGCTCGTCACGGTCGAGCGCGGCATCGAGCCCCGTGGCGTAGCGGTGCCCGGCGTGGACCGCCGCCGCGACAATCGCAGGCGCCTCGGCATCGCCGATACGCTCTAGGGTGAAGGGCAGCCCCTCGTCGCCCGCGCGCGCCAGGATTTCGTGATAGAGCCGGTCGCGCGGGGCGCGCTGCGTCACCAGCACCACATCGCGCGCGGGCAGGCGCGCCTCGGTGCCCGAATACTCGCATTCGAGCAGCGCGGACTCGCCATCGAACTGCGTCAGCGCGTGGGCGGTGACGATCTGCACGCCCAAATCCATCAAGCGACTGCGGATGCGCCAACGTTCCGACGTGTGCCCGGCCCAGGCGGAGACGCTGTCTTCCTCGGTCACATAGGTCACCGCCAGGCCCGCGCCCACCAGCCGCTCGGCGATGACGCTGGCCATGTAGTAATTGTCGCCGTCAAACACGACGACCGGCCCCTCGGGCAGATTGCCGTCCATGATGTCGTCGGGGGTGAACACGCGCACCCCCTCGGGCGCAATGGGCACATAGGTCTTGCCGTCGAACCGGTCGCGCCGCCAGTCGGCGCCCGTCGCGATGGCGACATGGTCGGCGCCGGTCTCGAACACGTCCTCGGCGGAAAGCGGGCTGTCGAGGAACACCTCGACATTCGGCATCTTCAGGAG
>PXES01000100.1 GCA_003564655.1 Paracoccaceae bacterium | reverse complement strand
GCGGGAAAGGAAGGGGAGGAGGCATTGTATTGACACCAAGTACATACATACGCTAGCGTGCTCGTAGGGGAGGAAACTTTGCAGTTGGGACGCTTTACGGAGGAGGAAATGAGGCGTCAGGGACGGAGATCCTGCCTAGATGACAGAATACGAATGAAACGACGAAAAGCGTCAAGCGCCCATCGAGAAACACGAAATCGATTTCGTAGAGGCAATCACCATCTTTCTCGGACCGCACCTGGTTCTTTCCGGACGAAGCGATATCGAGCAGCGCCTCATCGCGGTCGGCGAACTGGACGGGTCGGTGATTTCCCTGGTGTTCACCATGCGCGGCGATACTTGCCGCATTATCACGGCGCGAAAGGCAAGGCGCGATGAGCGAGAACGATATCAAGCGCTACTCGATGGACGAGATTCTCAGGATGCGGGGCGAGACCGATCTTGATAAGCTGCGCGCCCAGGGCGATTACGAGGGCGAGCAGGAATTCGAAGTCGACTGGTCAAAGGCCCGGCTGGTCATCCCCGAGCCGAAAAAGCCGGTCTCCATTCGGCTTGACGCGGATGTGCTGGAATTCTTCAAGGCGCAGGGCAAGGGCTATCAGACCCGGATCAACGCCGTGCTGCGCGCCTATATGGAGGCGCAGAAATGGCGCGAGGGGTAGGCCGGGGCGCTGCCGCCCCTGGTCACGGCATCGCAAAAGCCCATCGTCAGCCCGGGCGCCAATTACCCCTCTCAACCGCCATCGCCTGGCCCTTGCGCGGCGAGGGCTTGCTTCACTTCGGCTACCCGCGATCGCGGGACCGGGGCCCGGTCGCCATTGCGCAACACCAGCCTCATGCCGCCGGCCCCGGTTTTCTCATATCCGGAAACATGCCTCAGATTGACCCACCATGATCGGTGGACCTGCATGCCGGCAAGCCCGGCAAGGTCCTCGGCCGCGTCGCTCATGCGCATCAGCACCAGATGGCTGCCCTTCGTGGTTGAAACACTGACATAATGGTCCTGTGCCTGCAGGGCGATGATGTCGCGGCCCAGTTCGGGCGGCAGGCGCGAGAACAGCCCCGTCGATGCCGCTGGCACGGCGGCAGGCGCCTTGTCTTTCTTCGCCGGCAGCAGCAAACCGACCAGCACGCTGATCCCGATCACCGTCGGCGCGACATAGGGGAACAGGCCCGCAAGGCCGGTTGGCGGCAGCGCCAGCCCGGCCAGCGCCATGCTTGCCGCCACCAGGATCATCACCGGCAGCACGCCCAGGGCACCCGCCAGGGCCGCGACCATTGCGCCGGGCCAGTGCGGCGGACAGAGCGCGCCCATCAGAGCGTTGAGCGCCCACATCATCAGCGCCGCCGGCACGCCGACCAGCCCCCAATAGGCGATCCGCCCGGCCAGGCCGAGGCTGTCCAGCGTATAGAAGGGGCCGGCGACGGCGACCAGCAGCACCACGCCCAGAATCACCGCCCAGACCCTGCGGTCGCGCAGCGACGCGGTCATTTCGCGAAGCGCGAAACGTCCCTCGGCCAGTTTCGCGCGCATTCCGGGCTGTTTCACGAAACCGTCCTTCAAGCGGCCACCCTGTTCATTTAGCAGAGTTTTATCAGCGAAGCATATGCGAGACAACATGAGCGCGTGCATCCACACACCGGTCGAGGCGAGGGGCCTGACAAAGCGTTTCGGCGCGGTGACGGCCATCGACGGCTTGTCGCTGCACCTTGAGCGGGGCGAGGCGCTGGGGCTGCTTGGCCCGAACGGTGCCGGGAAATCCACCGCTCTGGCGATGCTGATGGGGCTGCGCGTGCCGGATGCGGGCGCGGTGCGGCTGTTCGGCCATGCGCCCGGCAGCGCCGCCGCGCGGGCGATGATGGGGGTCACACCGCAGATGGCGGGTTTCCCCGATCAACTTACCCCGCGCGAATTGCTGTCCTATACGGCGGCGCGGCGCGGCAGCAGGGCGCCGGTCGATGATGTCATCGCCGCCTTCGGGCTGTCGCCGCTGATCGACCGGCGCATGGCCGGCTTCTCGGGCGGCGAGGTGCGCCGGGTGGCGCTGGCGCTGGCCTTTCTTGGCCGCCCCCTGCTGGTGTTTCTGGACGAGCCCACCGCCGGGCTGGATGCCGAGGCGCAGCAGGGCTTCCGGGCCATCGCGCGGGCGTATGTGCGGGATGGGGGCGCGCTGATCCTGACCTCGCATCACTGGGACGAGATCGAGGCCGTCTGCGACCGGATCACCATGATCGACGAGGGGCGCAAGGTGATGGATGGCACATTGGCCGAGATCCGCGCCCGGATGCAGACGCGGCGGATCGGCTTTGCGCTGCCCGAGGGGCGCCATCCGCCCGAATGGCTGCGCGCCACGCCGCAGGGCCAGCGCTGGCAGGCCGAGAGCGACGACAGCGATGCCTGCCTTCGCCGCCTTGTGGCCGAGCAGACCCCTTTCGCCGATCTGGTCGTCGAACCCCTTGCCCTGCAGGACATCATCGCCCGCATCCGACCGGAGGACCGCCCGTGACCGCCCGCCAGCTTCACGCCGAAATCGCCCTGGTGCTGCGCGTGCTGCTGCGCCAGCCGGGGTTCTGGGTGCCGACGGTGCTTTTTCCGGCGATGCTTTACGCCTTTTTCGGGGCCGGGCTGGCGGGGGACGGGCCGGCGGCGGGTTACGCCATGGCCTCTTTCGCGGTCTATGCGGTGCTTGGGGTGGGTTTCTATCAGTTCGGTGTCACCGTGGCGCAGGATCGCGCCGACCCGTTCATCCGCTGGCAGCTTCTGCTGCCCGGCTCGGCCATTGCGCCCTGGCTGGCGCGGATCGTGGCGGGGATCGGGTTTTCGGCGGTCGCGATGGGGCTGGTGCTGCTGCTGGGCAAGATGCTGGGGGGCGTGGTGCTGGCCGATGCCGGCGGCTGGGCGCGGCTGGTGGCAATCACGCTGATGGCGGCGGGGCCGGCCACGCTGATGGGCACGGCGCTGGGCTCGCTTGCCTCGGCGCGGGCGGCGGTGCCGCTGGCCAATCTGGTCTTCCTGCCGCTGGCCTATCTGGGCGGGCTGTGGATGTCGCCGCAGATGCTGCCCGAGGCGGTTGCAGCCGTCTCGGTCTGGACCCCGACCCG
>PXES01000290.1 GCA_003564655.1 Paracoccaceae bacterium | reverse complement strand
GGGCTGCCGGTCTGGGCCTGTCTGCCTGCACCGACCCGTCCTCGAGTTACAACCGCGAGGCCGGGGCGGTGATTGACGAAGGTGGCTTCGGCAACCCGACGATGACCAATCATCTGGTGCATACGGGCCAGATCAACCTTGCCGAAATCATGACGCGGCGCTTCCACGCCGAGGTGCCGTCGATGGTGAACTTCGCCTTTGACAGTGCGACGCTGGATGCAGAAGCCCGGACCATCCTGCGCCATCAGGCGCACTGGATGCGGCAATTCCCGGAACTGCGCTTCACCATCTATGGCCATACGGACCTGGTCGGAAGTGCAGCCTACAACCAGCAGCTCGGCCAACGGCGTGCCAATGCAGTGATGCGCCATCTGGTCTCGCTGGGTGTGCCGCGGCGCAGTATCGAGGCCGTCGTCTCACGTGGCGAGACCCAGCCGCTGATCGTGACCGAAGGCAAGGAGCGCGCCAACCGTCGCACTGTCACCGAAATTTCGGGGCTGGTCCGGCGCGACATGGTTCTGGACGGGAACTACGCCCGAATCATCTACCGCTCTTATGTCGACAGCGCGGAACGCTGATCGTTCCAGCTCCGCTGCGCTGCGCCCGGGCACTTGTCCGTGCGCAGCTTTTTCGCGCTTCGATTGATCCCGGCTTCCGACGCACACGCCTTGCGCGTGCCTGCGCCGCTAGACAGCAATGCAGCGTGAAATCAAGGCAATACTCGCCAATTGCGCCCAATAAATTCAGTTCTTTAGTCTAAATCTCGCCAGATTCCTGAACAATGATTGGTCAATAAAGCTGCGATACCCTCAGCGTGGACGATGATTCCCGATGGTAGGGACTGCGGCGACCTATAATTGTCTTGAGGATGCCCTGATGGCGAGTGACTCTGAACACCAAGCCCAGACTGTTCGAGCCTGCACGGTCTCGCGCAACGTACAGAATTTCGATTTGCTTATCGAAGACATGGAAACTGTCTTCCACGAGGAATGGGGCGATCTCACCTTTGCGGAAGCTGCCGCTTTCATCGAGTCCGACGACGCCGGGGACCTCGAGTTGCTGGCCATCGCCCTGGATGACGAGGATGAACAACAATTGCCGCTCGTCCGGTCGGTGATCGAGAAGGCAAGCGCGCGCAAGGTCCGGGTGCTGCTGATTGCCGAGGCGCTCTCTCCGATCCTGTTGCATCAGTTGTTGCGCGCGGGGGCGGATGATTTCGTGCCCTACCCGCTGCCGGAGGGCGCCCTTCAGGATGCGATCACCCGGTTGCACAAGGCGCAGCAGGCCAGCAGCGGCCCAGGCCCCGCACCAAATGAGCCCGCAAGGTCCGGACGTATCTTCTGCGTCCATGCGTTGTCGGGTGGCGTTGGCGGCACCAATTTCGCGGTCAACCTCGCCTGGGACCTCAGCACCCTGGCTGCACAGCACGAACAGAAGGTCTGCATCCTGGATTTCGACTTCCAGTCCGGCGCGGTCGCGACCTATCTCGATATGGCCCGCACCGAAAAGGTTTACGAACTGCTCTCGCAGACGAGCAGCATGGACCGCGATGCTTTCTTCGCCGCGATGCAGACTTTCAAGGACCGTCTGAGCGTGCTGACGGCGCCATCGGACATGTTGCCGCTCGATCTGCTGCAGCCTGACGAGATCGAGCGCGTCATTTCCATGGCACGCGAGAATTTCGATTTCGTGATTATCGACATGCCGCGCACGATCGTCCACTGGACAGAGACTGCGCTCGAGATGTCGGATCTGTTCTTCGCGCTGCTCGAGCTGGACCTGCGGTCGGCGCAGAACACGCTGCGCATGATCCGTGCGCTCAAGGCCGACAACATCTCGCTCGAGAAGCACCGCTTCATCCTGAACCGGGCGCCGCGCTTCACCGATCTGGGCGGCAAGTCGCGCGCCAAGCGCATGGCAGAAAGCCTCGGTATCAGCATCGGGGTCCATCTGCCCGATGGCGGCTCGCAGGTGCGCGATTCCAATGACCACGGCCTGCCGCTGGCCGAATACGCGCCGAAGAACCCTGTCCACAAGGAAATCCGGAAACTCGCGGAGGCCCTGTTCGAGACTGCCAAGGCCTCGACGATCGCTGCGTAGGCAAGAGGATCAAGATGTTTTCACGTTACCGCAAGACAACCGAAGCGCGGGCCGTCAAGCCTGTGAATGCAGTGCCCGACAGCACGACCCAGCCGAAGCCCGCAGCGACGGCGGCACCGAAGCAGCCGCCGCGCGCGTCCGACTCCAAAAGCAAGGGGGCCCCTGCGAAAGCGGCCCCATCGGATCGCGCCGAGCAGCGCAAGCGGCGCCTGAACGCGCTGAAATCCGATCTGCACAAGCGGTTGCTCGAGAACCTGAACCTGTCGGCGCTGGAACATGCGAGCGAGGCCGAACTGCGCTCGGAGATCAACACCATCGTCGCCGAATCGCTGTCAGAGTTCGATGTCGTCCTCAACAGCGAGGAACGGGCGACCCTGAACCAGGACATGTTCTTCGAGGTCATGGGCCTCGGCCCGCTGGAGCCGCTGTTGCAGGACGACACGGTCAACGATATCCTGGTGAACGGCCCCAAGCAGGTCTTCATCGAACGGGCGGGCAAGCTGGAACTCTCGGATGTGACGTTCCGCGATGAACGGCATTTGCTGCGCATCATCGACAAGATCGTGTCAGCCGTCGGGCGGCGTGTGGATGAATCGAACCCCTATGTCGACGCGCGCCTGGCCGATGGCTCGCGCTTCAACGCCATGGTTCCGCCGGTCGCCGTCGATGGTTCGCTGGTTTCGATCCGGAAATTCAAGAAAGAGAAGCTCAGCGTCAACGACCTGGTGCGCTTCGGGGCCTTTTCGCCAGAGATGGCCCTCTATCTCGAAGCAGCTGTGGCCACGCGGTTGAATGTCATCGTCTCGGGCGGCACGGGCTCGGGCAAGACGACCACGCTGAATGCGCTGTCGAGTTTCATTGGCAATGAAGAACGCGTGCTGACAATCGAGGACACGGCCGAATTGCAACTCCAGCAGATTCATGTCGGCCGCATGGAAAGCCGCCCCGCCAACATGGAGGGAAAGGGCGCCGTCACGCAGCGCGACTGTCTGCGCAACGCCCTGCGGATGCGGCCCGACCGCATCATCGTCGGCGAGACGCGGGGCGAGGAAGTGATCGACATGCTGCAGGCCATGAACACGGGCCATGACGGGTCGATGACCACCATCCACGCCAACAGCGCCCGCGACGGGATCAGCCGTCTGGAGAACATGGTCGCCATGGCCGGGATCGAGATGCCGCTGCGCGCCGTGCGCAGCCAGATCGGATCGGCCGTGCATCTGATCGTGCAGGCCTCGCGCCTGCAGGACGGCTCGCGCCGGATGACCTCTATCACCGAGATCACGGGGATGGAGGGTGACATCATCACCATGCAGGAGATCTTTCGCTTCGAGCGCACGGGTCTGGAACCCGATGGCACGATTCTCGGCCATTTCACCGGCACTGGCCTGCGGTCGCATTATGCCGACCGGTTCAAGCGCTGGGGATATGACCTGCCCATGTCCATCTACGACGAAGTCCGCCAGGGGAGATAACATATGGAACTCTCGCTCAGCCCCTTGATCTATGTCGCGATTTTCGGTGCCGTGCTGCTGGTGATCCAGGGCCTCTACCTGATCATCTTCGGCAAGAGCATCGAGCACGATTCGAAGATGAACCGCCGTCTCGAGCTTATGCAGAAGGGTTCGACCAAGCGGGATGTGATCGAACAACTCCGCAAGGAGCGGTCGGTCCATGGCTCGGGATCGGCAGTGCCGCTTCTGGGCTTGCTGGAAGAACGCGCCCGCAAGGGCAATATCGCCTTCTCGAAACAGTCCCTGCTGCTGTTGATGGTCGGGTTGAGTGTTTTCAGCTTCGTCATGCTGACACTGGCCACCAGCACCGAGCCCCCCATCCGGCTGGCCATGTCGGTTGCGTTCGGTTTCGGCGGGGTGTTCTTCTGGGTGAGCAGCAAGGCCAAGAAGCGCGTCGGCGCGATCGAGGAACAGTTGCCCGAAGCCATCGACCTGATGGTGCGGTCGCTTCGGGTGGGCCATCCGTTCGGCGCTTCGCTGTCCATTGCGGCGGACGAGGTTCCCGACCCGCTCGGCACGGAGTTGGGCCTGATCGCGGACGAGATCTCGTACGGCCGCGATGCGAGCGAGGCGCTGGCCGAATTCGCCGAACGAGTCGATTTGCAAGACCTCCGCTTCCTGGCCGTGGCTGTAGGCATTCAGCAGAAATCCGGTGGCAACCTCGCCGAGATCCTTGACGGGTTGTCCAAGGTCGTGCGCTCTCGCTTCAAGCTTTTCAGGCGTGTCCGCGCCATCACGGCCGAGGCCAAGTGGTCGGGCATGTTCCTGTCGGGCTTTCCGATCGTGGCCATGCTGATGATCCAGATGATCAAGCCCGACTATTATGATGACGTGAAGGACACGCCGCTCTACCTGCCGCTGGCGATTGTCGTCTGTGTGTTTCTGGTTATCAATATCCTCTACATGCGCAAGATGACCGATATCAAGGTCTGAGCTTCAAGGCGCCCCGGCGCATCCTCCAAAGGTGTCTGTCTCATGTTCGACATTCTCAACTCCCCTCTCGGACTGGTCGCAATCGCCGGGGTGATCGGGGTTGCCTTGCTGGTCATTGCTTTCATCGCACTGGCCAATGGCGAGTCGCCCGACCCGATGCAGAAATTCTCCGAGCAGACAAAGACCGGCCAGAGCCCGGACGCTGCGAAGAACCTTCGCCGTGCTGCGGGGCGCGACATCAAGGCGCTGGATAATTTCAGCAAGTTCCTCGAGCCAGAGGATGAGCAACAACTCTCGGCCGCGCGGATGAAGATGATCCAGGCCGGGTATTACGGCAAGAACGCCGCGCGCGATATGGTGGCGCTTCAATTCATCCTTGCCGTTGGCGGGCTGCTGATCTCGTTGCTTGTCGGCTTCGTTCTGCTGCCGGACACCTTCGACAGCCCTGTCTCGCTGGGCGCACTTCTGGTTGCACCGATGCTGCTGGGCTATTTCGGCCCCCGCCGCTGGATCGAGAGCCGGGTCGAGGCGCGCAAGACCGAGATCACCTCGGGCTTTCCCGATGCGCTGGACATGATGCTGATCTGTGTCGAGGCCGGCCAGTCTCTGGACCAGTCGATCCAGCGTGTGGGTCGCGAACTCAAGCAGGCCTATCCCGCGCTGGGCGAGGAGCTGGGCGCGGTTGGACAGCAGGTCAAGGCCGGACGCGAGCGCGGTGAGGTGCTCAAGGACATGGCCAAGCGCTGTGACGTGTCCGACATCACATCTTTCGTGACGGTCATGGTGCAGGCCTCGACCTATGGCACTTCGATCACCGATGCGTTGCGGGTCTTTGCTTCGGAGATGCGTGACAAGCGCTTCATGCGGGCCGAAGAGAAGGCGAACATCCTGCCGACCAAGATGACCCTTGGCACGATGATGTTTACCGTGCCTCCGTTGCTGATCATCCTGATCGGCCCCTCGGTCGTGGGCATCACGGCAGACTTGAACCCGTCTGCCATCTCCGGGCCGTGAGCGTGCGCCCGACCCTCTGCATCGCGCTGTGCCTGCTGCTGGTTGCTTGCGGGGACACCGGGTCGCAGCCGATTGGCGGGCCCGACCAGTTCGCGCCGTCGCAACGCGAGGGTGCAGTGCCTGACGCCGTGGACGGGCTGGTGGTCGGTCATCGCGCGATGGCCGCGGGCGAGTTCGAGGTCGCGCTCAGCGCCTATACCCGCGCTGCTGTCGAGCATGGCCCCAGTGTCGATGTCCTCTCGGCCATCGGGTCGGCCAATCTGCGGCTGGGGCGGCTGGGCCAGGCCGAGCAGGATCTGCGCCGCGCGCTCGAGCAGGATGCCACCTTTGTGCCCGCGCACAACAATCTTGGGGTCGTGCTGGCCGAGCAGGGCAAATGGGGCGAGGCGCATCTGCATTTCCGCAACGCTTTCAGCTATGATGCCGGCCGATCCGAGGAAATCGGCCGCAATCTGCGTTTAGCCATCGAAAACATGGAAAAAACAGGCTATGATGACGCCGAGGCACATCAGCTTTTGCTGATGAGACGGGGCAGCGGCAGGTATCTTCTGCTTGCAGCGCCCCTGTAAGAGCAGTGAGGACGCAAAAATGCGCCACCCAATATTGTTGACGCTGCTCGCGGGCAGCGTGGCCGCGCTGTCGGCGTGTCAGGACAGCAGCAAGGCGAGTGTCACCCGCGCCATCGACAGTGTAACGGCAGTCGACCAGCAGAACCTGGCGGAGCTGATGCTCGTTGCCGGCGACCCCGACGAAGCGGTCGCCTATTTCGAGGGCCAGCTCGAGGAGAACCCCGACCATCTGGGCAACCGGCGAGGGCTGGCAAGGTCGCTGGTGCGCGCCGGGCGGGCGAGCGACGCGGTGCCTGTCTGGCGCGAGGTGGCCCGGCACCCCGAGGCCGAGCATGACGACAGCGTGATGCTGGCCGACGCCTATATCCGGGTCAACAATTGGGAGCAGGCGGAAAAGACGCTGAACGCCATTCCGCCGACGCATGAGACCTATGACCGCTACAGGCTCGAGGCGATGATCGCCGACAGCAAGGAGCAATGGAACCGCGCCGATCATTTCTACGAGACGGCGGCGGGGCTGACCACACGCCCGGCGCGGGTTCTGAACAACTGGGGGGATTCCAAGCTGACACGGGGCAACCCGCGCGAGGCCGAACAGCTGTTCAATCAGGCGCTGCAGCATGACCCCGAAATGTTCACGGCCAAGAACAATCTGGCGCTGGCACGTGCAGGACAGGGAAATTACAGCTTGCCGATGGTGCGCATGAGCCAGCCTGAGCGCGCACAGCTACTGCACACGATGGCCATCGTGGCCATCCGCAAGGGTGACACGAATGTCGGTCGAACCCTGCTCAACGATGCGATCGAGACCCATCCGCAGCATTTCGACGAAGCAGTCCGTGCGTTGCGCGCGCTCGATGGGGGGGGGACGGGGTGATGATGTTGCCCGCCGCTGCCGCGCTGTGGTTTCTGCCGTTCGTCGCGCCGCTGGCGCTTTGGGTGGCATGGAGCGACATGAAATGGATGAAGATCCCCAATCGCGCCGTTCTGGCGCTTGTCGCCGTGTACCTGGTGATCGGCCTGCTCGTCCTGCCATTGCAGAGCTGGGCCTGGGGCTGGGTCAGCCTGGCGGTTGTGCTGGTGCTTGGTTTTGCGCTCAGCATGTCGGGGCTGCTGGGGGCCGGGGACGCGAAGTTCATGGCCGCGATGGCGCCTTTTGTCGCGCTGGGGGATCTCAACCAGTTCCTGCTGCTGCTCGCGGCGGTGATCGTGGTGAGCTTCCTCGCGCACCGGCTGGCGCGGCGCAGCCGACTGGTCACGGGCTGGGCCCCGGAATGGGAAAGCTGGCATCGGCGCGAGTTTCCGCTCGGGCTGGCGCTGGGTCCGTGCCTGCTGTTCTATCTAGGTCTTGCCTCTGTCGGCGGGGCCGCGACGGGGTAACGCCCGCTTCATTCGTTTGTGCCATACCCGTTCACAACTGCTGAGATCTGGCAACCATGACACTTGAACCCGGACCCATCCTCGCCCCCGCAACGCCCCGCAGCCTAGAGGCGACGGGCCTGACGACCGTGCTAATGAAGGACATCCTGCTCAAGACGATGTTCCGCATGTCGATCAACAAGGTCACGGATCTGGCACGAACAATCTGCCTGCCGATTCCGCAGACGATCGAATTGGTCGATATCGCCCGCAGGGAAAAGCTGATCGAGGCCATGGCGACCTTTGGCGCCGATACGGGGTCCGAGGCGAGTTTCCAGCTGACCGAGAGCGGCAAGGCCCGCGCGCTAGATGCGCTCAGCCAGTCGGAATATTACGGCGCCATGCCGGTTCCGCTGTCGATGTATGAAGAACAGATCAAGCGCCAGTCGATCCGCAACATCCAGATCACGCGGCGGCAACTCAAGATCGCGATTGGCGATCTGGTGCTGCCCGGCAATCTGATGGACGACCTTGGCCCGGCGGTCAGCTCTGGTCGCTCGATCCTCATGTATGGCCCGCCCGGCAACGGGAAATCCTCGATCTCGAACGGGATTCGCGCCGCGATGGGCGATCGGATCTACGTACCGCGCGCCATTGTCCATGCCGGTCAGATCGTCAGCGTCTACGACCCCATCGTGCATACGGTTGCCGAAACCTCCGAGGATAACCCGTCGCTGCTGCGTCAGACCGGCAATAGGTTCGACAACCGCTATGTGTATTGCGAGCGTCCGACCGTCATCACGGGCGGCGAGCTGACGCTCGACATGCTGGATCTGAAATACAATCCCGTCTCGCGCACCTATCAGGCGTCGCTGCAATTCAAGGCGACCGGCGGGGTGTTCATCATCGACGACCTTGGCCGCCAGGAAGAACCGCCGCAGGCCATCGTGAACCGGTGGATCGTCCCGATGGAGATGAATTACGACATCCTGACCCTGCAATCGGGTGAGAAATTCGTCGTCCCCTTCGACACGCTGGTGATCTTCTCCACCAACTTCCACCCCAACGAGATCTTCGACCAGGCCGCGCTGCGCCGTATCTTCTACAAGATCAAGATCGACGGTCCGAACCAGGCCGATTTCCTGAAGATCTTCGCCATGGTCGCCCAAAAGCGCAAGATGCCACTGGATGAAGAGACGGTCATCCACCTGATCCGCAACAAGTATCCCACCATCGACAATGTGTATTCCAACTACCAGCCGATCTTCCTGATCGACCAGATGATCAACATCTGCGAGTTCGAAGGCAAGCCGCGACACATGTCGCCCGAACTGATCGACCGCGCCTGGAACAACATGTTCGTTCGCAGCGAAGAGATCGTTCGCTAGAGGGGCGCCTCAGACCGCGTCGGCTGCGCGCGCCTCGAGCACGTCGAAGGGCACGCCGGGCTCGTTTTTAGCGCGGCGGATCACCAGCGAGGTCTTGACCGTGATCACGTTATCGGCGGCGAGCAATTCCTCGGTCAGGAAGCGCTGGAAGGTCGACAGGTCCGGCGCCACGCATTTCAGAATGAAGTCGATCTCGCCATTGAGCATGTGGCACTCGCGCACAAGTGGCCAGTCACGACAGCGCTGCTCGAAGCGCGCCAGATCGGCCTCGGCCTGGCTGTTCAGCCCGACCATGGCAAACACCTGCACCTCGAAGCCCAGTTCGCGGGCGTTCACATCGGCATGATAGCCGCGGATGAAGCCCTGCTCTTCAAGCACGCGCACCCGGCGCAGGCAGGGCGGGGCCGAGATGCCGACCCGCTTTGCCAGTTCGACATTCGTCATTCGCCCGTCGGATTGCAACTCGGCCAGAATCCGGCGGTCAATTGGGTCCAGCTTTCCGCTCGTCATCTGCTTTCCCTGTCTTGTTTTCGGGTTTGTATGCCGCGGCCCGGTCTGGCGCAATAATATTTCAACACTGCGCAAGATTTTGTCGGCATTGCCGCCCGTGGTGCCCGAGCAGGTGCCGCCGGGGCTTGTGTCGGCATCTGCCGTGGCTTAGGTCGCAAGGCGCCATGCAGGCTCTGGCAGGAAAGGACCCCACATGACCGACACGCGCCACACGCGGCTTCTGATCATCGGCTCGGGCCCGGCGGGCTACACTGCGGCGGTGTATGGCGCACGGGCAATGCTGGCGCCGATCCTTGTGCAGGGCATGCAGCCCGGCGGCCAGTTGACCATCACAACCGAGGTCGAGAACTGGCCCGGCGACACGATGGTCATGGGCCCCGAGCTGATGCAGCGCATGGAAGCCCATGCCCGCGAAATGGGGTCCGAGATCGTGACCGACCACATCGCGAGCCTCGATCTTTCGCAGCGCCCGTTCCGCGCGCAGGGCGATGGCGGCACGGTCTACACGGGCGATGCGGTCGTACTGGCCACGGGCGCGCAGGCGCGCTGGCTGGGCCTGCCATCGGAAGAGAAATTCATGGGCATGGGGGTTTCGGCCTGCGCGACCTGCGACGGGTTCTTCTATCGCGGGCGCGAGGTGGTGGTGATCGGCGGCGGCAACACCGCGGTTGAGGAGGCGCTGTTCCTGACCAATTTCGCCAGCAAGGTGACACTGGTTCATCGCCGCGACAGCCTGCGCGCCGAGAAGATCCTGCAGCATCGGTTGTTCAACAACCCCAAGATCGCGGTCATCTGGGACCATACGCTCGAGGAAGTACTGGGCGAGGGCGACGGCCCCGGGGTGGGCGGTGCACGGCTGCGCCATGTCGCGACGGGCGAGACGCAGGATCTGGCCTGCGCCGGGGTGTTCGTCGCCATCGGCCACAGCCCGGCGAGCGAGTTGGTCCGCGACCAGCTACGGATGCAAGAGGGCGGCTATGTCTGGGTCGAGCCCGGCACAACGCGCACCTCTGTTCCCGGCGTGTTCGCGGCGGGCGATCTGACCGACCATGTTTACCGACAGGCCGTCACCAGCGCGGGGATGGGCTGCATGGCAGCGCTGGACGCAGAGAAATTCCTCGCCGAGCAGGGTTAGCGGATAATCGGCTCCAGCGGGTCGTAGAGCGCACCATTTGCGATGCCCGATGCGCCGAAGGCCAGCTCGGGCAGAGTGTCTGGTTTGTAGCGCAATGCGCGCAATTCGGCCGCGGTGACCAGACGTCGGCGCGTCACCACGCCCGCCGGGTCGCGCCAGCTCGCATCCAGCGTGCCCCCCGTGATCTCGGCATGAAAATAGATGTCAACCTGGTGAAAATCGTTGTCTGGGTCGTGGAATTCGTTGACCAGGCAGGGAATACCGACCGCGATCTCGAGCCCGCATTCCTCGCGGACTTCGCGGCGCAGATTGTCGGGCAGCGACTGCCCGGCCTCGACCCCGCCCCCCGGCGCGCACCACAGGTCGCTCTGCCCGTCTGGCCAGGCATTCACGAGCAGAAGCCGCCCCTGATGGCGCAGGATCGCGCGCACGGCCAGTCTCGGTGCTCTCATGATGTCGTTCCCTCTGGCATGGGTCGCCTGTCTGCATATATATGCGACATGCGTGCGCTTCTGACAGCCCTTCTCCTGACCCCGGCACCAGCCGCCGCCGATTGCGTCGTGTTGCTGCACGGGCTGGCGCGAACCGACAATTCCATGGCGTTGATGGAAGAGGTGCTGAGTCGGCACGGCTATCAGGTGGTCAATCACCGCTACCCGTCCCGCGCGGCCCCGATCGCCGAACTGATGGACCATGTGGGCGAGGCAGTCGCGCAATGTGAGGCGAGCCGCGTGAATTTCGTCACGCACTCCATGGGTGGGATTCTTGCGCGTGGCTGGCTGGACCGAAATCGCCCCGAAGAGATGGGCCGCGTGGTGATGATGGCGCCGCCCAATCACGGGTCCGAATTGGTTGATGCGTTCTCGGATATCGAGGCGTTTTACTGGTTCAATGGTCCTGCCGGATTGGAACTGGGCACTGCGCGCGGATCGACGCCGACCAGCCTTCCGGCGTTTCCCGATTACGATCTGGGGATTATCGCGGGCGATGTGTCGATCAACCCGCTGACGTCGGCGCTGATCGACGGCGATGATGATGGGGTGGTGTCGGTCGAAAGCACCAAGCTCGACGGCATGACCGATCATATCGTACTGCCGGTCACGCATACCTTCATGATGTACAATCCGATGGTGATTGCCGAGGCGATCGAATTCCTGCGCAATGGTGTTTTCGATCACGGCATCACCTTTGCCGGTGCGCTGCGCAAGATCGCCAATCCGTAAAACCCTGCCCGCGCCCGCCCCGACCGGCGCTCCCACCCACCCACCCTTGCGCGCCGATCGGGGCGGGCGCGGGCAGGGGATCAGCGCATGGTGGTGATGTGGTTCGCGTGGCCCATCTTGCGGCCCGGCCGGGTCTCGGGCTTGCCGTAGAGGTGGACGGCGGTGTGCGGCGCGCGCAGCAAATCGGGCAGGCGGTCGAGATCCTCGCCGATGAGGTTGGTCATGGTGACATCGGCATGGCGGCTGCCATCGCCAAGCGGCAGCCCGGCGATGGCGCGGATATGCTGTTCGAACTGATCGACGGCGCAGCCATTCTGCGTCCAATGCCCGGAATTATGCACGCGCGGCGCGATCTCGTTGACGAGAAGCGCTTGCGGCGTGACAAAAATCTCGACCCCCAGAACGCCCACATAATCTAGAGCATTCAATAGCTTCGCCGCCATCAGAACAGCATCGCTGCGCTGCGCCGGGCTCACTTTCGCGGGCACCCGGGTCTTGCGCAGGATGCCGCCCTTGTGTTCGTTCTCGCCCGGGTCAAAGGCCGCCACCTCGCCTGACAGGCCACGCGCCGCGATGACCGAGATTTCACGTGTGAAGGGCACAACCCCCTCCAGGATGGCCGGAGCGCCGTCCATGGCTTGCCATGCGGCGTCTGCCTCATCCTGCGCCGCGATGCGCGTCTGGCCCTTGCCGTCATAGCCGAGGCGCCGGGTCTTGAGGATGGCAGGTGTGCCGATCTCGGCCAGCGCGCGGTCCAGATCGGCGCGGCTGTCCACAGCAGCGAAGGGGGCCGTCTGAAGGCCCTGGTCGCGCAGAAAGGTCTTTTCGTTGAGCCGGTCCTGTGAGACGGCGAGCGCGTTTCGACCCGGACGGATGGGGCGAAGCGGCTCGATCACATCGAGCGCTGCTGTGGGGATGTTCTCGAACTCGAATGTCACGAGGTCGACCGCTGCGGCGAAAGTGGCCAGCGCAGCCCGGTCGTCCCAAGGCGCGCGGGTGAGTGCCGTCGCGACATCGGCGGCGGGAACATGAGCCGCGGGGTCGTATATGTGGCAGCGATAGCCCAGTCGCGCCGCAGCGACCGAGAGCATTCGCCCCAGCTGCCCGCCGCCCAGTATCCCGATAACGCTGCCCGGGGCGAGGATTTCAGCCATCTCCGGGCTCCTCTGGGATCGAGGCGGAGAGGTCGGCGCGCCACGCTTCTATCCGGGCGGCAAGGGCTGCGTCCTGCAGCGCGAGGATCTGCGCGGCCATCAGCCCGGCATTCGCCGCCCCCGCCGCCCCGATCGCCATGGTCGCGACCGGGTAGCCGCGCGGCATCTGGACAATGGAATAAAGGCTGTCCACCCCTGAGAGCGCCTGTGTCCGCACTGGCACCCCGATTACAGGCAGCCGGGTCTTGGAGGCGATCATGCCCGGCAGATGGGCCGCCCCGCCGGCACCGGCAATGATCACCTGAAGGCCCCGCTCTGTCGCCTGTGTGCCGTAATCCCACAGCCGGTCCGGAGTGCGGTGGGCCGAGACGATCCGCGCCTCATGCAAGACGCCAAGCTCGCGCAGGATTTCGGCAGCCTCGCGCATCGTGGGCCAGTCGGACTGGCTGCCCATGATGATGCCCACGCGAATATCCGTCATCTGCGCCCCCGCTGCCGCCTTTCGCCGTTATACGCATGCACCCCGCAGGTGCAATCGGATCAGGCGATGATGTCGGGGGTCAGCTCGTCCTCGATGCGGGCGATCTCGTCCTTGAGGCGCAGCTTTTCCTTCTTCAGGCGCTGTGCGGTCAGTTGCGTGCCGGGCCCCTGCGCATTGAGCGCGGCAATCGCCTCGTCAAGGTCG
>PXES01000320.1 GCA_003564655.1 Paracoccaceae bacterium | reverse complement strand
GCGGCATCTCGGGCAGGGCCTGCGCGGCAGGGCAGACGATGGGGGCTGCGTAAAGCATCCGTGGCGTAAACCCCAGCATGCGCGGTGATGCAAGCCCCGCCCTGCCTTTTCGCGGCGCGCAAGGGTGGGCGCGCCGCGAAAAGGCAGGGCGGGGCCGCTACAGACCCGACACCTCGGTCAGGACCCGGCTTCCCGGCGGCACGCGGACGCCGCCGGGCAGGACCAGCCTTGCCGCGGCCAACTGCTCGGCCAGCCACAGCGCCAGCGCCACCCCGTCGCGCGCCCCGTCCTGGGGCGAGTCGGCCGAGTCGAGCACCAGCTTCGAGGGCGCCCAGACGATCATCTGGCCACGGCGCAGCGCGAAATCGATCTCGGTGCGGCTGGCGACGACCAGACAGCGCCGGTCGCGCGCCGCCAGCCGCCAGGCATTCTGCTCGATCGCCAGCAGGTCGATCCGGCGCTGCACAGCGCGCGCCCCGACCCGCACCATCTCGGCGCGCGGCGGCCCGACGCACAGCACCACCGGCAGCCCCTGCTCTTCCAGCCGGTCGAGCCGCTCGGGCAGGTCGGGCGCGTCGATACTGTCATTGTCGAGATAGACCACCAGCGGGTGCAGATCGGCCTCCTCGCCGCGCGCGTCAACGCCGCGCAGGGGCTGCGCGGCGCGGGTGCGGGCGATCTCGACCCCCAGCGCCCCGGGGCCGCGATCAAGTTTCTCGATGCGCACGAAAACCCGCATTGCCTGCGGCTCGCGCAGGATGCGCTCGGCGACCCCCTCGGCGAGGGTCTCCAGCAGGTTCACGCGCCCCTGCGCCAGTTCGGCGGCAATCGCCTCGGTGATCCGGTCATAGGAGAGGATGCGGTCCACATCGTCATGCAGCGGCGCCGGATGGGGCCGGATCTCGAGCACGATGTTGAAGCGGATGCGCTGGGTCTGGCCGCGCTCTGCCTGGAACGCGCCAATCTCGGTGGCGACGACATGGTCGCGCAGGCTGATGCGGTCGCGCGGGTCGGCCGGGGCCGAGGCTTCGGCACGCGCCTCGGGATGGGCGAAGGCCAGTCTGGTGTCGGAACTCATGCCGGGCGGGTCCTGTGCTCGCGTCTTGCGCCCTGTCTAGCCCGGGCACGCCACGGGCGACAGGTCAAAGACGCTGGCCCGCGCCCGCTTTGCGACATCGGCAAGCGTCAGCCGCGATAGAACAGATGCGTGCCGATCTGCGTGGTCTGCCGGAAACGGTTCGACCAGGCGGGGTTCACGGCGGTGGTGTGGAAATAGAGCGCACCCTGCGTCACACCGCTATGGGCCCCATCCACCATTACTTGCGCGATGCGGCGCGCACGGTTGGCGGCCGTACGGTTGGGCATCGCCTCGGACTGGCCGTCGCAGGCAAAGCTGAACTGGCATCCGCCGCGCCGACCGGCCTGCACGCCCTGATAGACCACACCGCAGATGCTGCCGGGAAACTGGTTCGAGGCAACGCGGTTCAAGATCACCTCGGCCACGGCGAACTGGCCCTTGATGCTCTCGCCCCGTGCCTCGTGGTAAATGGCGGTGGCAAGGCAGGCTTCCTGCTCGTTCAGCGTGCGCTGGGTGACATTACGCAGCCAGCGGCGGGTGTATTCGACAGTGCGGTATTGCAGGCTGGCGGGCCGCAGCTTGGGCCGCAGCGACACGTCGGGCGCAAGCGCCTCTTCGACCCGCGCCAGATCGGGGACAGCAGCCACCGGGGCCGCCAGCGCGCCGCTGCTCGACACGCGCGTCTCATGCGCGATGGCGGCGAATGCGGCAGTGTCGCGCGGCAGCGGACGCAGCGACTGCTGCGGCGGCATCTCGGCAGTGCTGGCGGACGGCATGTCGGGGGTCTGCGCGGCAATCCGGCGTGCAGCGCGCTGATCCTCGCCCCGCGGCGCTGCGAGCGCGGCCTGCAAGTGCGAGACCCCGGTATCCGGCGCGCGGCTGACCACCCGCACGGGCGCGAGCTTGGGCACTTCCAACAGCAGATCATTTCGCGCGGCGGGGTTGGATTGCTGCACCGACGCCATGACGAGCTGCGCGCGCATCTCGGAATTGATCGTCGCATCGCTGACCCGCGAACTTAGGCCAGGCAGCGCAACCAGGATCGCCAGCGACGCGATGACCGACCCGGTGATACCGCGCCGGAACCCGTGCCGCGAGGGCCTGGCACCGCGTTTGATGGTGACCTGCGCCGCTTGCGCCGGGGCGTCTTGTCTCGTTCCTGTCAGCATCAATACACGTTTCCACCGCAAGGCGGCGACCCGGACCCCCCAAAAATTCCTGATTTGAACGCTGCGGAGCTACACGAAATCGTGCGCGCCGTCCAGAAAACGGGCAGATCACTCCGGCCCGAATCGGCATGTTTTCGCCTGTTCAGCCCCGAAACACCTGATTTTGTGGGCCTAGTTCTGCTCTTCTATCACCAGCTGTGCAGCGGCAAGGCGCGCCACCGGCACCCGGAAGGGTGAACAGGACACATAGTCGAAACCCAACTCGCGGCAGAACCGAATCGATTCGGGATTGCCGCCATGTTCGCCACACAGCGACAGCGTCAGGTGCTCGCGCGTGCGCCGCCCGCGTTCGGCCCCCAGTCGCAGCAACTCGCCCACACCATCCAGATCGAGGCTGTGAAAAGGGTCTTCGGGAAACACCCCCTGCTGCACGTAATCCGACATGAAGCGCCCGGCATCGTCGCGCGACAACCCGTAGGTCATCTGCGTCAGGTCATTGGTGCCGAAAGACAGAAACGCCGCATGAAGCGCGATCTCGCCCGCGCGCAGGGCAGCGCGCGGGGTCTCGACCATCACGCCCATACGATAGTCGAATTCCACGCCGTGGCGCGCGCGGACAGTCGCCGCGACTGCATCCACCCGCGCCTTGATCAACTCGACCTCGCGCATGGCCGAGACCAGCGGGATCATGATTTCGGGCACCACCGGGTCGGCGCGGCGCGAGACATCGACCGTCGCCTCGAAGATCGCGCGCGCCTGCATCTCGTAGATCTCGGGGATGGTCACGCCCACCCGCACACCGCGCATCCCCAGCATGGGGTTGAACTCGGACAGCGCATCGGCGCGGCGGGTGATCTC
>PXES01000013.1 GCA_003564655.1 Paracoccaceae bacterium | reverse complement strand
GTGGGTCATGGTGAGTTGCCGTGACACTGCACGGTTGACGGCAGCATTGAAATGACGGACGCTTCCGGCGACAGCTGAGCCGATCAGCTTCTTGCCCCGCAATGTCTGCGCATTTGCAGCCGGGTCTGATCGGTTCGGTTCAGACGCTTGCCAGGCGTCAATAGACCATCCCCATCAATAACAGTTGGAGGCCGAGAACATGATCTCTGGGGAATACTGCCGTCTTATGGCGCGGTATAATAGCTGGCAGAACAACTCTTTGGTCACGGCCGCTGACGGGCTCTGCGATGCGGGTCGCTGGCAGGATCGCGGAGCGTTCTTCCAATCGATAGCGGCAACGCTGAACCATCTTTACTGGGCTGATGCCATCATGCTGCAACGATTAATGGGCAACCCGCGGCCGGAGGAAACCCTCGGGCACTCTCTGACCAGCCCATCCGATTGGGATGACTTCAAGATGTGCCGTGCGCAACGCAATCAGGACATCGAGATCTGGGCGGCCCAACTGGACGACACCGACCTACAGGGCACGATCATCTGGTATCCCGGCGATGGTGCGACCCGTCTGGAGAGGCCGACCGCGCTTTGTGCTGCTGAGCTTTCCAATCACCAGACCCACCATCGAGGGCAAGTCCATGCAATCCTGACAGCGGCGGGGGCGACGCCGGAGCCGACCGACCTCTCTAAATTGCCATAGATTCAGCGCCCCGGGCTCGAAACTGACGATGGGTATATTGTGTCAGGCGAACGGCTTTCTTGACGAGGGACGCACTTGAATGAGTCAGAGCCGCGACGTGATGATACCGGTATTGATGCCACCCATGCGCAACTCGCCGCAAAGCCGCTGATACTGCATCTTCGGGCACAGGTTCTCGACCACCTGCACGCCCCTTGCGCGCGCCTTCGCGGCCGCCTCCGGGTGCTGGACGCCGATCTGCATCCAGACGGTGCGCAGGTTCGGCAGGTCTGACAGCGCCGCATCGACGATCGGCGGCACGGCTTCGGACCGGCGGAAGATGTCGACCATGTCGACCTCGGCGGGGCAGTCGGCAAGGCTCGCGCATACAGTCTCGCCGAACAGCGTCGCGCCTGCATGGCCTGGATTGACCGGGATGACGCGATATCCCTTGAGTTGCATGTAGCGTCCGACATAGTGGCTGGGCCGCACCGGGTTGGGCGAGACGCCCACCATCGCGATCACCCGCGTGGTGTCGAGGATGCGGCGCAGGGTCTGGTCATCGGGCATGGTCATGGCGCGGATGGTGTCCGGGTGCGGGAGGAGAGGCAAGACGAAAAAGCGCCCGGCACTCGGCCGGGCGCAAGGTGCGGAACGAGGGACAGTAACATAGAAGACGCGGAGTTCCGGTCCTGCGTCATGCACCTTATGTGGGGGCGTGGCGCGCGATGTCCAGAATTAATCGCGCAAGTGTGAGGGGCTTAGCGCTTCCCCCGCCGCTTCACGCCCCCGCGCTGCCCCGGCTTCCCGGCGGTCGAGCGGGGCTTCACGGCGCTGTCCACGGCCTCTTCGAGCGCTGATTGCCGCAGCATCGGGTCATCGGCCACGGCAAGCTCCACCGCTTCCAGCCGCTTGATCTCGTCACGCAGGCGGGCGGCTTCCTCGAATTCGAGGTTCTCGGCGGCCTTGCGCATGTCGGTGCGCAGCCCGTCCAGATGCGCCTGCAGGTTCGCGCCCGGTTTCACCTTCTCGATTTGCGCCGTGACGCGGGACATGTCGGTGTCGCCCTGCCACAGCCCGGCCAGCACATCCTCGACATTCTTGCGCACCGTATGGGGCGTGATGCCGTGTTCCGCGTTATAGGCAAGCTGCTTCTCGCGGCGCCGATCGGTCTCGGCGATGGCGCGCTCCACGCTGCCGGTCACGCGGTCGGCATACATGATCACCCGGCCATCGGCATTGCGCGCAGCGCGCCCGATGGTCTGGATCAATGAGGTCTCGGAGCGCAGGAAGCCTTCCTTGTCGGCATCGAGGATCGCCACGAGGCCACATTCGGGGATATCCAGCCCCTCGCGCAGCAGGTTGATGCCGACCAGCACATCGAAAGCCCCGAGCCGCAGGTCGCGCAGGATCTCGATCCGCTCGATCGTGTCGATATCGCTGTGCATGTAGCGCACGCGGATGCCCTGTTCGTGCAGGTATTCGGTCAGATCCTCGGCCATGCGCTTGGTCAGCACCGTGCACAGGACGCGCCGGTCGAGGGCGGCAACCTTGCGGATCTCGTCCAGCAAATCATCGACCTGCATGGCGACAGGGCGGATTTCGACCTGCGGGTCCACAAGCCCGGTGGGGCGGATCACCTGCTCGGTAAAGACGCCGCCGGTCTGTTCCAGTTCCCACGCGGCGGGGGTGGCGGAGACGAACACCGATTGCGGGCGCATGGCGTCCCATTCCTCGAATTTCAGCGGGCGGTTATCCATGCAGGACGGCAGGCGGAAGCCATGCTCGGCCAAGGTGAACTTGCGCCGGTAGTCGCCGCGATACATGCCGCCGATCTGGGGCACGCTGACATGGCTTTCGTCGGCGAAGACGATGGCATTGTCGGGGATGAACTCGAACAGCGTGGGCGGCGGCTCGCCCGGCGCGCGGCCAGTCAGATAGCGCGAGTAATTCTCGATGCCGTTGCACACGCCGGTCGCTTCCAGCATCTCGAGGTCGAATTTCGTGCGCTGCTCCAGCCGCTGCGCTTCCAAGAGCTTGCCCTCGGCCACCAGTTGATCAAGCCGCTGCTGCAACTCGTGTTTGATGCCCTTGATCGCCTGCTGCATCGTGGGCCGGGGCGTGACGTAATGGCTGTTGGCGTAGATGCGGATCTTCTCGAAACTGTCGGTCCTGGCGCCGGTCAGCGGATCGAATTCGGTGATCCCTTCCAGCTCCTCGCCGAAAAAGGACAGTTTCCACGCCCGGTCCTCCAGGGGCGCGGGCCAGACCTCGACCACATCGCCGCGCACACGGAAAGACCCGCGCTGAAAGGCCGCATCGTTGCGGCGGTATTGCTGCGCCACAAGATCGGCCAGCACCTGCCGCTGGTTATAGGCCTCGCCCACCACGAAATCCTGCGTCATGGCCGAATAGGTCTCGACCGAGCCGATGCC
>PXES01000025.1 GCA_003564655.1 Paracoccaceae bacterium | reverse complement strand
CAGGGCTGCGCGTCAACCTCCATGTCCATGGTGTGGGCGCGTTGCGCCCGCGCCAGGGACGCGCGTCGCGCGCCGCAGCGGCCCGCAGGCGGGCTGCCCCCCGGGGAAGACCGGCGCCGAGGGGGGGCGGGGTCAGCCGCGCCAGTCGGGGGGGCGCTTTTCGAGGAAGGCCTGGATGCCCTCCTGCGTGTCGCGCCACAGCATGTTCTCCACCATCACGGCGCCGGTGTGGGCATAGGCATCCGACAGGCCCATCTCCAGCTGCTCGTAGAACGCCCGCTTGCCGATGCGCACGGCCGCGCCCAGCTTGCCCGCCACGGTGTCGGCCAGCGCACGCGCCTCCTCCTCCAGCGCCTCGGGCGGGACGACGCGGTTGACGAGGCCCAGCGCCTCGGCCCGGCTTGCGTCGATGAAGCTGCCGGTGGTCAGCATCTCGAACGCCTGCTTGCGCGGCACGTTGCGGCTGAGCGCGACCATGGGCGTCGAACAGAACAGCCCGATATTGACGCCGTTCACGCCGAATCGCGTGCCCTCCGCCGCCACGGCCATGTCGCACGATGCCACAAGCTGGCAGCCCGCCGCGGTGGCGATGCCGTGGACCTGCGCGATCACCGGCTGCGGCAGCCGGCCTATGGCCTGCATCACCGCGCCGCAGCGGGTGAACAGGTCGTGGAAATAGGCCCGCCCGCCGTCCTCGGACTGCCGGCCAGCCTGCATTTCCTTCAGGTCGTGGCCGGCGCAGAAGGCCTTGCCCGCCCCCCTCAGCACCACCGCCCGCACCGCCGCGTCGCCGTCGAGCGCGACCAGCGCGTCCATCAGCGCGGCCAGCATCGCATCCGACAGCGCATTGAGGTTGCCGGGGCTGTTGAGCGTCAGCGTGGCCACGCTGCCCGTATCCTCGCGCACCAAGAGATCGGTCATCTTGCACATCCTCCCAAGCCCGGCGAAACCATAGGCTAGGGCAGGCAGGGGGGAAAGGGCATGGACCTGGCAATGGACGCGGCGGCGCTGGAGGCCTTCATGGCGCGCGAGTTCCCGCAGGTGGCGGCCGACTTCGCGGTGGAAGCGGTGCGCGCCGAGGGGGTGACGGTGCGGCTGCGGGTGAGCGAGCGGCACCTGCGCCCGGGCGGCACGGTGTCGGGGCCCAACATCTTCGCGCTGGCCGATCTGGCGATCTATTGCGCGATCCTGTCGCGGATCGGGCCGCAGGCGCTGACGGTCACCACCTCGGCGGCCATCGACTTCATGCGCAAGCCCGCAGCCGGGGTGGACCTGCTGGCCGAAGCGCGCCTGCTGAAGCTGGGCCGCGTGCTGGCGGTGGGCGATGTGCTGATGCGCTCGGACGGCAGCGCGGCGGTGGTCGCGCGCGCCAGCCTGACCTATTCGATCCCGCCCGCGCCGCGCCCTTCGGCCTGAGCCAGCCTGCCTTCCAGATCGGACAGCACGAACAGCCGGATGGCGGTGGCAAGCCCGGTGTCGGGGTCGCGCGCCGCATCGATCTGGGCGGCGAGCGCATTGACGGGCTGGCCGCGATCCGCGGCGATGCGGCGGAAGGCGCGCCAGAATTCCGTCTCCAGCGAGACGGAGGTCGCGTGTCCGCGCAGCGTCAGCGAGCGCTTCAGCGGTCGGCCCATCCGTCCCCGTCCGGTCGGGGGCCAGCGCCGCCACCCTCGCCGGGGGCGGGCGCGGCGGGGACGTCGCGGCCGGCGGCTCCGCGGCGGTGCCCGTCCAGCCGGGCGGCCTCGCGGGCGGCGCGCGTGGCTTCGGCCAGACGTTCGGCGCGGGAGCGGCCGAAGCGGGCGGCGTTGGCGTCGCCCTCCGCCCGGGCCCGGGACCGGGCGCGGGCCTTGCGCGCGCGGTTGAGGTTCACGAGATCGCCCATCCGTCAGCCCCGCCGCCCGGCCGCAGGTCTGCGCCCCGGCCGGCGCGGGACCGCCCGCACCGGTCCCGGCAGGGCCGAAACAGGCCCGCCACGCCCTGCACGGGCCGTCGCCGCCGTCCATGCCGTCGCGATCATCCTGTCCCTCCGGGCGGTGGTGCCGGGCGCATGGTGCCACGCCTGCGCGCGCAATGCATGGCCCAAATGCACCCAGTCAGTCCGACGGGCCGATCATCGCCTCGGGACGCACGACAGCGTCGAAGGTTTCGGCATCGACGAAGCCCAGCGCCACGGCCTCCTCGCGCAGGGTGGTGCCGTTGCGGTGCGCGGTCTTGGCCACCTTGGTGGCGTTGTCGTAGCCGATGGTGGGCGCCAGCGCCGTCACCAGCATCAGCGATTCGCGCATCAGCCGCGCGATGCGTTCCTCGTTGGCCGCGATCCCCTTGACGCAGTTGTCGGTGAACGCCACCGCCGCGTCGCCCAGCAGCTGCATCGACTGCAGGACGTTGTAGGCCATCATCGGCTTGTAGACGTTCAGCTCGAAATGCCCCTGCGACCCGGCGAAGCCCACCGCCGCGTCGTTGCCGAAGACATGCGCGCAGACCTGGGTCAGCGCCTCGCACTGGGTCGGGTTGACCTTGCCCGGCATGATCGAGCTGCCCGGCTCGTTCTCCGGCAGGATCAGCTCGCCCAGCCCCGAGCGCGGGCCCGAGCCCAGCAGGCGGATGTCGTTGGCGATCTTGAACAGGCTCGCGGCCACCACCTTCAGCGCGCCCGACATCTCGACCAGCGCGTCATGGGCGGCCAGCGCCTCGAACTTGTTGGGGGCGGTGACGAAGGGCAGTCCGGTGATCGCGGCGATGCGCCCGGCGACGGCCACGTCCCAGCCCTTCCTCGTGCTCAGCCCGGTGCCCACGGCGGTGCCGCCCTGCGCCAGCTCCATCACCGCGGGCAGGGCCGCGTTGACGCGCCGGATGCCCATGGCGACCTGATGGGCGTAGCCCGAGAACTCCTGCCCCAGGGTCAGGGGGGTGGCGTCCTGGGTGTGGGTACGGCCGATCTTGATGATCGCGTCGAAGGCCTCGGATTTCGCCGCCAGCGCCGCGTGCAGCTTCTCCAGCCCCGGCAGCAGCACGTCGCGGGCGGTGCGCGCCACGGCGATGTGCATGGCGGTGGGGAAGGTGTCGTTGGACGACTGGCCCATGTTGACATGGTCGTTGGGGTGCACCGGGT
>PXES01000298.1 GCA_003564655.1 Paracoccaceae bacterium | reverse complement strand
TGGCGCCCGGCTGGGTGATGACGCAAAAGCAGAAGGACAAATGGGTAACGCCCGAGGCGCTCGAGGCACATCTTGCCCGGCAATGCCTGCCCGACACGCTCGACCCCGAGGATATCACCGGAGGCGTGCTGTTCCTGGCATCCAGCGCCAGCCGGGCCATGACCGGGCAGGCGCTGGTCATAGACGGGGGCGTGGTGGTCACCGGATGAACGACAAGAACTGGATCGCGGTCGATTGGGGTACCTCGCACCTGCGGGTCTGGGCGGTGGACGGCGCGCGCGTGCGCGCGGCCGCGCAGTCGGATCAGGGCATGGGTGTCCTGGCGCGCTCGGATTTCGAGGGGGCGCTGCTGGCGCTGGTCGCGGACTGGCTGCCGCCCGGGCAGGTGACGCAGGTTATCGCTTGTGGCATGGTCGGCAGCCGGCAGGGCTGGGTCGAGGCGCCTTATCGCGCGCTGCCCTGTGTGCCGCTCGCAGGCGGGCTGGTGCCCGCGCCCACACAGGACCCGCGCCTGTCGGTCCATGTCGTGCCGGGGCTGAAGCAGGCGCAGCCCGCCAATGTCATGCGCGGCGAGGAGACGCAGATCGCGGGTTTCCTCGCGCGTCATCCCGGCTGGGACGGCGTGCTGTGCCTGCCCGGCACGCACAGCAAATGGGTTCATCTCAGCGCGGGCGAGGTGGTCAGTTTCCAGACCTTCCTGACTGGCGAGGTCTTCGCGCTTCTGGCCACACAGTCGGTGCTGCGCCACTCGGTCAGCGGCTGGGACGCGGCGGGTTTCAAGGCGGGGCTCACGCAGGGGTTCGAGCGCCCCGACCGGCTGATGGGTCGGCTATTTCCGCTGCGCGCCGAGGCGCTGCTGGGCGGGCTCGACCCCGGCGTGGCGCGCGCCCGGCTGTCGGGGCTGCTGATCGGGGCGGAACTCGCCGTGGCGCGCCCCTACTGGCTGGGCCAGCGGGTCGCGATCATCGGCGCGCGGGACCTCGCCGGGCTATATCTCCAGGCGCTTGCCGAGGTGGAGATGCCCGCGACCCAGGTCGATGCGACCGAGATGACGCTGGCCGGGCTCGATGCCGCGCGCGCCCTGCGACATGTGCCAACGGAGCCATAATGACTGCGCTGATCGCCATCCTGCGCGGGATTACCCCGCCCGATGCCGTCCCGGTGACCGAGGCGCTGATCGCCGCCGGGATCACGACAATCGAGGTGCCGCTCAACTCGCCTGACCCGCTGGAGAGCATCGCCGCCATGGTCCGCGCGGCAGGGGAGCGCGCGCGGATCGGCGCGGGGACGGTGCTGGAGCCCGAACAGGTCGCGCAGGTTGCGGCCACCGGCGCGCGGCTGGTCGTCTCGCCCGACTGCAATCCGGTGGTGATCACCACCACGCGCGCAGAGGGCATGGACAGCTACCCCGGCATTTTCACCCCGACCGAGGCTTTCGCCGCCCTGCGCGCCGGGGCCACCGGGCTGAAGCTGTTTCCCGCCGCCCAGATCGGCCCGGACGGGCTGAAGGCCATGCGCGCGGTGCTGCCGCCCGAGGTTCCGGTCTTTGCCGTCGGCGGCGTCGGCGCTGATGATTTCGCCCGCTGGCGCGCCGCCGGGGCCGCCGGTTTCGGGCTGGGAGCCGCGCTCTATGCGCCGGGGATGGCGGCGGCAGAGGTCGCGCGTCGCGCGCAAGACATCGTCGCAGCATGGGAGGCGCTGACATGACCCCGATCTCGGACCACCGCTGCGAGTTGGGCGAGGGGGCCTTGTGGCACCCCGAGCGCGGCGAATTCTTCTGGTTCGACATTACCGGCGGGACCTTGCAGACCGCAACGCAGACCTGGGTGTTCTCCGAGATGGCTTCGGCTGCGGGCTGGGTGGACCGAGACCGGCTGTTCATCGCCTCCGAGACGCAGTTTTTCACCCTCGACCTGACCAAGGGCGCGCAGGACCACGTTTGCGCGCTGAATGATGACCGCAGCCTGCGTTCTAATGATGGCCGAGCCGACCGGCAGGGGGGCTTCTGGATCGGCACCATGAGCAAGGACAAGCAACCTCGCGCGGGGGCGATCTGGCGCTTTTACCGGGGCGAATTGCGCAAGCTCTTTCCCGGCCTGAGCATCCCCAACGCGATCTGCTTCGCCCCGGACGGGAAATCGGCCTGCTTCACCGACACGCCCACCGGGCAGGTGATGCGCGTGGCACTCGACGCGCAGGGCTGGCCCGTGGGCGACCCCGAATGCTGGCTCGACCTGCGGGCGGAGGGGCTGAACCCCGATGGCGCGGTGTTCGACGCCGAGGGCAATTTCTGGGTCGCGCAATGGGGGGCGGGGCGCGTGGCGGCCTATGCGCCGGATGGCGACTTCCTGCGCGCGGTGGAGTTTCCCGCGCCCCACACCTCTTGCCCGGCCTTTGGCGGGGTGGATCTGTCGGACCTTTACTGTACCACCGCGCGCGAGGGGCGCGACCCGCCGGGCCCGCTGGATGGCGCAACCTTCTGCGCGCCGGGCATCGCGCGCGGCCTGCCCGAGCCCCGCGTCGTTCTGGAGGACGCATGAAACGCAGCCTTGGCGTCTGCTACTACCCCGAACACTGGCCAGAGGAGCAATGGCGCGAAGATGCCGCCCGAATGGTGGCAACCGGTCTGAATTGGGTGCGGATCGGCGAATTCGCCTGGTCGCGGCTGGAGCCCGCGCCGGGGCGGCTGGAGTTCGACTGGCTCGACCGTGCGATTGACGTGCTGGGGGATGCCGGTCTGAAGGTGGTGCTGGGCACGCCTACGGCAACGCCGCCGCGCTGGATGCTGGATCGGCACCCCGACATGATGGCGCTGGACGCACAGGGCTGCAAGCGCGGCTTCGGCTCGCGCCGTCACTACTGTTTCAGTCATCGCGGCTATCTGGAAGAGTGTCGCCGCATCACCGCCCTGCTGGCAGAGCGTTACGGGAAGAACCCGCATGTCGCCGCCTGGCAGACCGACAATGAATATGGCTGCCATGACACGATCCTCAGCTATTCTGACGCTGCGCGCGCGGCCTTCCGCGACTGGCTGGCGCAGAAATACCAGAGCGCGCAGGCGCTGAACCGGGCGTGGGGCAATGTGTTCTGGTCGATGGAATATGCGAGCTTCGACCAGATCGACCTGCCCAACCTGACCGTGACCGAGCCCAACCCTGCGCATGTGATGGATTTCCGCCGCTTTTCATCGAATCAGGTGATGGCCTTCAACCGCGCGCAGGTCGAGATTCTCCGCCGCCACTCGACCGCGCCGATCGCCCATAACTACATGGGCCGGACCCTCGAATTCGACCATTTCGCGGTCGGGGCCGATCTCGATATCGCATCCTGGGACAGCTACCCGCTGGGCTTTCTGTCCGACCGGCTCGAGGCAAGTGCCGAACACAAGACCCGCTTCCTGCGCCAAGGCGACCCGGATTTTCAGGCCTTTCACCATGACCTCTACCGTGCGGTGGGCCGAGGCCGCTGGTGGGTGATGGAGCAGCAACCCGGCCCCGTGAACTGGGCGCCCTACAACCCCGCGCCGCTGCCCGGCATGGTCCGGCTCTGGACGTGGGAGGCGTTTGCCCATGGCGCCGAGGCGGTGTGCTATTTCCGCTGGCGGCAGGCCCCCTTCGCGCAGGAGCAGATGCATGCCGGGCTCCTGCGCCCAGATAGCACCCCCGCGCCGGGGCTGGCCGAGGCCGAGGCGGTCGCGGGCGAACTGGCCGAGGCGCCCGAGGCAGGCTGCGCGTCGGGCGATGCGGCGCTGGTCTTCGACTATGCCAGCGCCTGGGCGTGGGAAACGCAGCCGCAGGGCGCGGATTTCGACTATTTCCGCCTGTGTTTCGCCTGGTATCGTGCGCTGCGGCGGCTGGGGCTGAATATCGACATCGTGTCCCCGGACACCACCGACCTGTCGCGCTGGAAACTGGTCCTCGCGCCTGGGCTGTGGAACCTGCCCGAGAGCCTGCGCGCTGCCCTCGCCACTTGCCCGGGCAATGTCATCCTTGGCCCACGCGCGAACGCAAAGACCGCCGATTTCGCCATTCCCGTCCCCCTGCCGCCCGGCTTGCCGGGGCTCGATACGCGCGTGGCACGGGTCGAGAGCCTGCCACCAGGGACCGCGGTGCCGCTGAAAGGTGGCGGTGTGTTCCGCCATTGGGCGGAGGAGGTCGAGGGCACCGCCCCTGTCCTGCGCGCGCGCGCCGATGGGTTGCCCGCGCTGGTGGGGGCGGACGGGGTACAGTATCTGGCCGGCTGGCCCGCGCCCGATACGCTGCGCGACATTCTGCGTGATACCTGCGCGGCCCTGGGCATCGAGACGCTGGACCTGCCCGAGGGGCTGCGCCTGCGCGATGCCGGGCCGTGGCGCTTCTGGTTCAATCACGATGCGCAGGCGCTTGACTGGGGCGGCATGCATCTGCCGCCCGCGGGCGTGATGCGCGTAGCCCGACAATCCCCTTGACCTGCACGGGACTTCGTGGCGGATGGGGGCCATGCCCCGCACCACCCGCAAGAAGAAAGCCCGCGCGAAGGCCCCGCCCCGGCACCGGTTGCTCGACCGTGCGGCCAACGGGGTTCGCTGGCTGCGGCGGATGCTGTGGCGGGGGCTGGCCATCGCCTTTCTCGTGTCGGTCGCGTGGGTCGCGCTCTATCGCTTCGTGCCGCCGCCCGGGGGTATCTTCATGCTGCAGGAATACCGCCGCATCGGCAGCATAGAGCGCCAGTGGGTGCCGCTGGACGCGATCGCCCCGGTCATGCGCCGGTCGGTGATCGCCGCCGAGGATGCGAATTTCTGCCTGCATTGGGGCTTCGACATGGGCGAGATTCGTCGTGTCATCGACGCGGGCGGTACGCGCGGGGCCTCGACCCTGACACAGCAGACCGCCAAGAACGTGTTTCTCTGGCATGGCCGGAACTGGGGCCGCAAGGCGCTGGAATCGGGCTTCACACTGCTGATCGAGGGGTTGTGGCCCAAGCACCGGACCCTCGAAGTCTATCTGAATGTTGCCGAATTCGACAATGGCGTGTTCGGGGTCGAGGCTGCGGCGCGACACTACTTCAACACCAGCGCCGCCGATCTGACGCCCACCGAGGCCGCGCGGCTGGCCGTGGTACTGCCCGCGCCGAAATCGCGCGACGCGGCCAATCCGACGCAATTCCTGCGCAACCGGACGGCGGCGGTGATGGACGGGGCGGAGACCATCGCGCGCGACGGGCGGGCCGGCTGCGTGGGTGGTTGAATTCCCCGCCCCCGCGCGGCAAGAGGGCGCAGGTCCAGTCCCGGAGGCAGCATGGCCAAGCTCTATCACGTCCCCCTCTCGCCCTTTTGCCGCAAGGTTCGTCTGACGCTGGCCGAAAAGCGCATCGAGGTGGAGCTGGTCGAAGAACGTTATTGGGAGCCCAGCCAGGATTTCATGCGCCGCAACCCTGCGGGCAAGGTGCCCGTCCTGCGTCATGAGGGGCGGATGATGTCGGAAAGCCAGGCGATCTGCGAATATCTGGACGAGACCATTCCCCAGCCGCCACTGGTCCCGCGCAACCCCGAATCGCGCTATGAAATGCGCCGCCTGTGCACCTGGTTCGACGACAAGTTCCATGTCGAGGTGACCTCGAACCTGCTTTATGAACGGGTGAACAAGAAGATCGCGGGCAAGGGTTACCCGGATTCGGGCCGCATCAAGCTGGGCTCGGCGCGGATCAAGTTTCATCTCGACTACATGGACTGGCTGCTGGGCCAGCGCCGCTGGCTGGCGGGGGGCGAGATGACACTGGCGGATTTTACCGCTGCGGCGCATCTCTCCTGTCTCGATTACATCAGCGATGTCGATTGGCAGCGCTCGTCTCTGGTGCATGAGTGGTATGCCAAGATCAAGTCGCGCCCGGCCTTTCGCCCGCTGCTGGCGGACACGCTGCCCGGGATGCCCCCGCCCGCGCATTACGCGGATCTGGATTTCTAGGCACAGCGGGCGCATCTGTTGCCCATGTCGGGTGAACTGAAAGCGGAGTTGGTGGCACAGGCGCGCGCCGAGGGCTTTGACGCCTGCCGGATCACGCGCTCCGACGCCATCCCCGAGGCGTCGGCGCGGCTGGCAGAGTTCGTGGCGCAAGGGCGGCACGGGCAGATGGGCTGGATGGCCGAGCGGATGGGCTGGCGCGGAAACCCCGCCGCGCTGTGGGCCGAGGCGCGCAGCATTATCATGCTGGCCGAGTGCTACACCCCCGAACACGACCCGCTTGCCCTGCTGGCCGAAAGCGAACGCGGGTTGGTCACCGCCTACGCGCAGGGGCGCGACTATCATGACGTGGTCAAGAAGCGCCTGAAGCGGCTGGGGCGGTGGCTGATCGACCGCGCGGGGGGCGAGATCAAGGTCTTCGTCGATACCGCTCCGGTGATGGAGAAACCGCTGGCCGCTGCGGCGGGGCTGGGCTGGCAGGGCAAGCACACCAACCTGTTGTCGCGCGATCTGGGCAACTGGTTCTTCCTCGGCGCGATCTTTACCACGCTGGACCTGCCCGCCGACGCGCCCGCGCGCGAGAATTGCGGCAATTGCCGCGCCTGCCTCGACATCTGCCCGACCGAGGCGTTCCCCGCCCCCTTCCAGCTTGATGCGCGGCGCTGCATCTCCTACCTGACCATCGAGCATCACGGCCCGGTGGCGCCGGACTTGCGCGCGAAAATGGGCAACCGCATCTATGGCTGCGACGACTGCCTCGCGGTCTGCCCGTGGAACAAGTTCGCCCGCACCGCGCGCGAGGTGAAATACGCCGCCCGCGACGGAATGCCTGCGCCGGATCTGGTGGAACTGGCCGCGCTCGACGATGCCAGCTTCCGCGCGCGGTTTTCCGGCTCGCCGATCAAGCGTATCGGGCGCGACCGGTTCGTGCGCAATGTGCTCTACGCTATCGGAAATTCGGGATCGGTGCGTCTGCGCCCGGCGGCGCAGGCGCTGTGCGAGGACCCAGACCCGGTTGTGCGGGATGCGGCGCGCTGGGCCGTCGCACGGCTGGACGGCGCTGGTTCGTGAGTACGCCGCGCAGCGTGTGGGGTTGATCGGTTAAGAGCAAGCCCCTCGCGCGAAACGAAGAAGAAAGCGCCCTCGGGCCGTGCCCACCCACCCGCGTCGAGGGCGCTTTCGGCACAGTCGCAAGGGCCCGGGACACGATCACACGGCAGAAGAGATCACGCAGATGCCCCCATCAGACCCGCAGGTGCCGTGCCCGCGCGCCCCGTTCGATGGCGGCGGCATGCAGCCGGTCAATCCGCAGTTCATGGCGGATCTCTTCCAGCAGGCGCAATTCGGTTTGCGCAAGCCGACCATCGGCTGCGGCCACGTCACAGGCGAGCGCATAGGCCGTCTCGTGCAGATGCTCGGGCTGGCTGTCGCGGACCAGCCCGAACATCGCATCCAGCCCGTCTTCTTCCTCGAACAGATCGAACACTGTCTGCGCCATGGTCTTGATACGATCGGCGTCATAATCGGCAAAGATCGGCAGGGGATTGACCAGCGCCTGAATGGCAACCAGTTCGGAGGTGCGTATCTCGCTATCCGCCGCAGAGACAGCGATCATCAGCGCAATCAGCGAGTCCTGCGGGGTCATCGGGGGCAGTTGCGGGGCCATGGCGGTTCCTGTGCGAGATGCTGGCGCAGAATATTGACGCGGCGCGGCATCAGCAATAGGACCGGTGCCCTGCCAAGTTGAAAAAGAAGTGACCTGCAATGCCCCCGTTCCGCGACGCTGCCCTGTCCTCTAAAGCCTGGCCGTTTGAGGAGGCGCGCAAGCTTCTGGCCCGCTACAAGGACGGCCCGCCCGCCAAGGGGCATGTTCTGTTCGAGACGGGCTACGGCCCCTCGGGCCTGCCGCATATCGGCACTTTTGGCGAGGTGGCGCGCACCACCATGATCCGCCGCGCCTTCGAGGCGATCAGCGACATTCCCACCCGCCTGATCTGCTTTTCCGACGATATGGACGGGATGCGCAAGGTGCCCGACAATGTGCCCGACCCCGACGCCCTGCGCGCCCATCTGCAAAAGCCCCTGACCGATGTGCCCGACCCGTTCGGGACGCATGAGAGCTTCGGCCACCACAACAACGCCCGGCTGCGCGCCTTTCTCGACACTTTCGGGTTCGAGTACGAGTTCATCTCGGCCACCGAGTTCTACCGCTCGGGGCAGTTCGATGCAGTGCTGCTGCGCGCGGCGGAGCGCTATGACGATCTGATGGCGGTGATGCTGAAATCCCTGCGCGAGGAACGTCAGCAGACCTATTCCATCTTCCTGCCCGTCCATCCCGAGACGGGGCGTGTCCTCTACGTGCCGATGAAGCATGTCGATGGCGCGCGCGGCGAGATCACCTTTGACGATGACGACGGGCGCGAATGGACGGTCCCGGTGACGGGCGGGCGCGTCAAGCTGCAATGGAAGCCCGATTTCGGCGCGCGCTGGGCCGCACTCGACGTGGATTTCGAGATGTATGGCAAGGATCACTCGACCAACACCGCGATCTATGACCGCATCTGCGAGATCCTGGGCGGAAGGAAGCCGGATCACTACGTCTACGAGTTGTTTCTTGACGAGAACGGCGAGAAGATCTCGAAATCCAAGGGCAACGGGCTGACCATCGACGAATGGTTGACCTATGCCTCGACCGAGAGCCTGAGTTATTACATGTTCCTCAAGCCGCGCACCGCAAAGCGGCTGAGTTGGGACGTGATCCCCAAGGCGGTGGACGAGTATCACCAGCAGTTGCGCGCCTTCCCCGACCAGAGCCCAGAGCAGCAGGCGGCGAACCCGGTCTGGCACATTCATCGCGGCCAGCCCCCCGCCTCTGGCATGGTGGTCAGCTTCTCGCTGCTGCTGAACCTGGTGTCCGTGGCGCGGGCCGAGGACAAGGCGACCCTCTGGGGCTTCATCCGCCGCTATGCGCCCGAGGCCACGCCCGAGACGCATCCGGACCTTGATCAGGCGGCGGGCTTCGCCGTGCGGTATTTCCACGACTTCGTGGCGCCGACGCTGGTCTGCCGCGCCCCCACCGAGACCGAGCACGCCGCCATCGCCGATCTGGCCGAGCGGCTGCGCAGCGTCGCCGAGACAGGGGGCGTGCCCGACGCCTATGCGGACGCGTTCGACACTCTCTCGGAAGAGCTGTTCATGTCCATCGTGCGCGATACCGGCAAGGCGCATGGCTTCGACAGCCTGCGCGACTGGTTCAAGGTTCTCTATCAGGTGCTGCTGGGCGCCGAGCAGGGGCCGCGCTGGGGCAGCTTCATCGCGCTTTACGGCGTCGCCGAAACCGTCGCGCTGATCGATCGGGCGCTGGCGGGCGAACTGGTCTGAGCGCGCGTATGTGATATCTTGTCGCCCATGTTGCAGGATTGCGATCCCGATTTCGTGACTCGGTTGCGCGGCGCGCTGCCCGACGGGCGGCTTGTGGACCCGTCGCCCGCCTATCTGCAGGAACCGCGCGGGCGCTGGTCGGGTCAGGCCGGGGCCATAGCCCTGCCGCGCAGCACAGACGAGGTCGCGACATTTATGCGCCACTGTTTTGCGGCGCATGTGCCTGTCGTGCCGTTCGGCGGGGGCACGGGCCTCGTGGGCGGGCAGATTGCGCCCGAAGGCGCTGTTCCGCTGGTGCTCTCGCTCGAGAAGATGGCGCGGGTCCGCGCCGTGCACCCGGACGAGAATGTGCTGATTGCCGAGGCGGGCTGCATCCTCGCCGATGTGCAGCGCGCCGCGGACGATTCCGGGCGGCTGTTTCCGCTGTCACTGGCCTCGGAAGGGTCGGCGCGGATCGGGGGGTTGCTGGCGACCAATGCGGGCGGGGTGAACGTGCTGCGCTACGGCAATGCGCGCGATCTGGTGCTGGGGCTCGAGGTGGTGCTGGCCGACGGGCAGGTCTGGCGGGGGCTCCGGCGGCTGCGCAAGGACAATATGGGCTATGATCTGCGCCACCTGATGATCGGCTCGGAGGGCACGCTGGGCGTGATCACGGCAGCCAGCCTGCGTCTGGTGTCGCGCCCTGCCGCCACTGGTGCCGCGCTGATGGTGGTGGACAGCCCCGCCGCCGCGCTGGAGTTGCTGGCGCTGGCGCAGGCGCGGCTGGGCGAGGGCATTTCGGCCTTTGAACTGATCAGCGGCATGGGGCTTGCGTTTCTGGCCGAGACGATGCCGCAGGTGCGCCAGCCCTTTGCGGCGGCGCCCGACTGGATGGTGCTGATCGATCTTGGCCTGCCCGAAGGTGCCGCGCCCGAAGCCGCCCTTCTGGCGCTGTTCGAGGTGGCGCTGGAGCGGGGGCTGGTCAGTGACGGGGTGATCGCAAGCTCGCAGGCGCAGCGGGCCGAGTTCTGGGGCCTGCGCGAGTCGATCCCCGAGGCCAATCGCCATATCGGTGCGATTTCCAGCCACGATATCTCGGTGCCGCTCTCGGCAGTGCCGGAGTTCATCGCGGTCGCCGGCCCGGCGCTGGGGCAGATCGGCGACTATCGCATCAACTGTTTCGGGCATCTGGGCGACGGCAACCTGCATTACAATGTCTTCCCGCGCCCGGGCCGGTCGCGCGCCGACCACGAGGATGAGCGCGACGCGATCAAGCGCTGTGTGCACGATCTGGTGCACGGCGTCGGCGGATCGGTCAGTGCAGAGCATGGCATAGGGCGGCTGAAGACCGCGGATATCCTGCGCTATGGCGACCCGGTGAAGCTGGCGGCAATGCGTGCGCTCAAGAACGCGCTCGACCCGCGCGGGATACTGAACCCCGGCGCGGTGCTGCCCGCGCAGTCAGGCTGAGGCCGGTCAGTTCAGCGCGAAATGCAAGCCGAACAGGACAGTGGCGCCGCCGAAGATGGTCAGCGTGACATTGCGTGTCCACAGGCTGATCGCGATGGTCGCAAGCGCCGCCCCCAGCCGCACCGGGTCGGGCGCCCCGCCAGTCGCCTGCGGGAACAGGATCAGCGGCGTGATCAGCCCCGGCATGACAGCAACGGCAGTATAGCGCAGATGGCGCAGCACCCAGGGTGGCAGGGGGCGGCTGCCGATCAGCCCCAGAAAGGACAGCCGCAGCAGATATGTCCCCGCGCCCAGCCCGAGGATGATGGCCCAGATATGCCATGCGTCATAGCTCATCGCGCGGCCATGCGCCGTTCGGTCTCGGCCCCCGCAACCATCGCCAGCAGGGCCGCGACCAGCAGGCCCAAATTATAGGGCAGGAAGGCGAAGAGCAGCACGCCGATGATCGAAACAAGTGCTGCGACCACATGGGCCGCGCTGCGCAGCATCGGCATGATCAGCGCCAGAAACGTGATCGGCACGGCAAAATCGATGGGCAGGCCCGGCGGCACGGCACTGCCCAGCACGGCCCCGGCCCAAGTGGCCAGATACCAGACCGGCACGACCGGCGCCGCGACGCCCAGGAAATAGGCCATCTTCTGGGTCGGTGTGCGCGGCGGCGTCTGCTCGTAGCGCAGGCTGGCCGCGGCGAAGGTCTGATCGACCAGCACATAGGCCACCAGCGCGCGCCGCGCGAAGGAGAGGCTGCCCAGATGCGGCGCGAGTGCTGCGGAATACATCGCCATGCGCAGATTGACCGCCAGCGAGGCCGCAAGCACGATGAGTACAGGCGCATTCTCGACCATCATCTGCAGCGCCACGAATTGCGCGGCCCCGGCGATGACGAGGAAGGAAAACCCCATCACCTGCGCCAGATCGAGCCCTGCCTCGGTCGCGACGACGCCGAAGACCGCGCCGAAGGGCGCGATGACCAGGATGAAGGGCAACCCGGCCTGTGCACCGGCCCGGAATTCGTGGCGAGTGGGGGTCATCTGTTGCAGGCGATCTTTCCTGTCGCGGGCGGGGAAACGGGGGCTGTCTGCCCCCCTCTTGGGCCTGCGGCCCAATTCACCCGCCGAAGATATTTGGATAAAGATGAAAGGGAAAGGGTCAACGCGAGAAGACGCCGGCAACGCGCCCGAGCAGCATGAAGGCGCGGGCTGTTCGGGTGTCGGCCAGCGCGGTGAGGCGTGTGTCGTCGGCGCGGGGTTCGAAATCGGCGAGGACCTGGTCGAATTCGCGCAGGAAGAGATGTGCGCTGGCGCGGAAGCCTGCATCCGAGCGCATCCGCCCGGCGGTAATGGCAAGGCAGGAGCGGTCGTGGATCCCCCCCAGCGGTGCGATCTGCGGCCCACGCGCGCCCTGGGCGAAGGCGCGCCAGAATTCTGGCCGGGCGCGGTCGGGGCGCAGATCCTCCATGTAGATGCCCTCCTGCGCGAGGCGGGTAAGCACGTCCTGCGCGGCGCGGATCAGGGGGGCGAGGCGCGGCTGGGTAAGGGCGGCGCGCAGCGCGTCGAAACCGGCCGTGTCGTTTTCGTCCTCGGGAAAGTCGAGCGCCCGGATCAGCATGTCGGGATCCAGAGGCTGGGGGGCCGGGCGCGGTTCGGGGCCGAGTGCGAGGCGCGGCTGGTCGGTTGCCGGGTTGGGGCTGGCAGCGCGGCGTGCGCGGCTGGACAGGAACAGCGTCGGCGGCGGCGCCGTGTCAGGCGCGGGCGAGGTCGGTGGGGCACCGGTTTCGCGGGTGAGCATGGCGCGGCGCAACTCGTCGAGAGTGCCCTGCAGGGCGCGTGTTTCCTGACCCAGCGCCCATGTCGCCGCCCCGATCAGCAGCCCGATGCTGAGCACGATCACCGGCAGGAAAACGGCTGCACCCAGTACTGCGAGTGTCAGCGCATCCATTGTCGCGAAATCCGCGAGAGCGACGAAGACCAGCACTCCAAGAAGCCAGATCAGCACGGACACGGCCCGGGCGCAGCCCGGTCGGATTCCGCGTTCTGCCGCGGGCACCTGTGCGGGCCGGGCAGCGCGTGTCGGGTCTGACGGCATGTTACTTGAAGCGGATCGCGAGGATTTCATAGTGGCGCGCCCCGCCGGGTGTGCGCACCTCGACCGAGTCGCCCTCATCCTTTCCGATCAGCGCGCGGGCGAGGGGGGATTTGAGGTTCAGCAGCCCCTTTTCGAGGTCGGCCTCGGCCTCGCCCACGATCTGGAAGGTGCGTTCCTCGTCGGTATCCTCGTCCACCACGGTTACAGTGGCGCCGAACTTGACCGATCCCGACAGCTTGGCGGGGTCGATGATCTCGGCGCGAGCGAGGATCGACTCGATTTCCTTGATGCGGCCCTCGACGAAGCTCTGCTTTTCGCGCGCAGCGTGATACTCGGCGTTTTCGGACAGGTCGCCATGTTCGCGCGCTTCGGCAATGGCACGGATGATCGCCGGGCGCTCGGCGGATTTGAGCTGCTTCAGCTCGGTATCGAGCATCTGCTGTCCGGCGCGGGTCAGAGGCAGTTTTTCCATGGCGCGCTCCACCTGATGCAAAAGAAGCCCGCGGCCGGGCCGGGGCTGTCTGTCCTTGGCCTTCATCTGAACCGAGTGAGGCCGGGATTGCAAGCGGATTGGCGCAGCGGTGCCGAGCAATGCTGCGACGCCGCGTCCTGATTGACGTCACGCGCTGCGATGGCTACCTCTGGCGCCAGCTTTCGTTATGCAATCAGGAGTGACCATGTCCGGGATCACGCGCGAGGCGATGGAGTATGACGTTGTGATCGTCGGGGCAGGACCTGCGGGATTGTCCGCGGCGATCCGGCT
>PXES01000379.1 GCA_003564655.1 Paracoccaceae bacterium | reverse complement strand
GCCTCGGACCACCGCAAGGATGGCTGTGCCCTCGGCTACTGATCAGCTAGTCATCCGCTAGCGAGAATGCCGCATCGACGCCGGCCACATGAATGTGGCGGCCGTGCTCCTCCATCAGCGCGCGAATGGCGGCGGGGGGCTCGCGATCGGTGAACAGCGTGTCGATCTGCGTGACATCACCCAGTCGCACCAGGGCGTTTCGCCCGAATTTACTGTGGTCCGTCACCAGCATGACCCGACGCGAGTGCTCGATGATCGCCTGCTGTACACGCACCTCGCGGTAGTCGAAATCAAGCAGCGTGCCGTCCTGATCGATACCGGAGATCCCAATCACCGCGTAATCTGCCTTGAACTGGCGAATGAAGTCGATGGCTGCCTCGCCAATCACCCCCCGGTCGCGGTTTCGTACCACGCCGCCTGTAATAATCACGTCGAAAGTGGGATTGCCACTCATGATGCTGGCCACGTTGAGGTTGTTGGTGATGACGCGCAGGTCACGGCGATCCAGCAGGGCCTTGGCCACTTCCTCCGTCGTGGTCCCCAGGGTGATGAACAGCGAAGCCTGGTCGGGGATAGCCGCTGCAACAGCCTGGGCAATACGGCGTTTCTGCTCCAGCCATAAGACCTGGCGTGCGGAGTAGGCCGCGTTCTCGACGCTGGACGGCAGCCCCGCACCACCGTGATAACGGCGCAGCAGGCCGAATTCACACAGGGAATTGATATCCCGTCGTATCGTCTGGGCCGTGACGTCAAAATGCTGTGCCAGGCCCTCGACGGACACAAAACCCTGCTGCCGTACCAAGCTCAGCATCTGCTGCTGCCTACGGTTGAGATCCATGGCCACTCACAACTCGTTCCCGGTGCGGGGCGGCACGCCGCTGGTATGAACCGCCGAACTGCCAGCAAGCTGCCACAGCCCGACCCCCGGGTAAAGCGAACCCGCATCGTCGGCGGCCGGAGACCAACCGGCGGCGGCAACGATTCAGGTCGCCAGGCGCGGCAGCGCCCGTCCGTCGGCACGGAACAGATGACAATGCTCCGGCACCATCCGCACGGTCACCTCGGCGCCCTCCTCATAGCGCCGGACGCCCTCCTGCTTGACCACCATCGGCTCGGACTGACCTTCCAGGTTCACGTACAGCAGCGTGCCCTCGCCTAGCATCTCCGACACATAGATACGGCCATGAACCCAACCATCACCCTCGGCCTGGTGGCCGTTATCGATGCCAAGCATCTCCGGACGGACACCCAGCTCAACGGCGGCGCCAGCCTCCAGCCCGGTGGCATCAACAGCGGCCAGCAATTCCCTGCCGTCAGGCAATCGAACCGTTGCACCGGCATCGGACACCGCCGCCACCTCGCCCCGCAGCAGGTTCATTTTCGGTGAGCCGATAAACGTGGCCACGAAACGATTTGCCGGATGGTGGTAGAGCTCAAGCGGCGCGCCTGCCTGCTCCAGGTATCCGTCGTTCAATACCACGATCTTGTCAGCCAGGGTCATGGCCTCGACCTGGTCGTGGGTCACGTAGACCATGGTGTTCTCCAGCCGCTGATGCAGCTTGGCGATTTCCATGCGCATGCGCACCCGCAGCGAGGCATCAAGGTTGGAGAGCGGCTCATCCAGCAGGAACACGTCCGGCTCCCGAAGGACCGCACGGCCGATTGCCACACGCTGCCGCTGCCCGCCGGAAAGTTGCCGTGGCAAGCGATCCAGAAGCTGGTCGAGTTGCAGCATCCGTGCAGCATCCAGCACCAGCTCGCGCAACGCCTCCTTTCCGCCAGGCGGCGTATCCATGCCGAAGGCCATGTTCTGATACACCGTCATGTGGGGATACAGCGCATACGACTGGAACACCATTGCAACACCCCGCTGCTTGGGTGCCACACGATTCACATTGCGACCGCCGATTCGCAGTTCGCCGGCGGTTACATCCTCCAGCCCTGCAAGAATGCGCAACAGGGTGGACTTGCCGCAGCCCGACGGTCCCACGAAGACGGCGAACTCGCCATCCTCGATCCTGAGATCGATACCGTGGATGGTCTCGACATCGTCGAATGATTTGCGCAGCCCGATGAATTCCACTTCTGCCATGTCAGCCCCCTAACCCTTGACGGCACCGGCGGTGAGACCGGAAACGATGCGACGCTGGAAGATCAGCACAAGGATGATCAGCGGCACCGTCACGATCACCGACGCAGCCATGATGTTGCCCCAGGGCAATTCATGCTGGCCGGCCCCGGTGATCAGGGCGATCGCCACGGGTACGGTGCGCTGGTCATTGCTGAGGGTGAACGTCAGCGCGAAGAGGAACTCGTTCCAGGCTGCGATGAAGGCAAGAAGTCCCGTGGTGACCATGGCCGGCCACATGATCGGCATGAAGACCTTGGTGATGATGGTGAAGGGGCTAGCCCCGTCAACAATAGCCGCCTCTTCCAGCTCCTGGGGCAGGTCTCGCATGAAGGTAGTGAGGATCCACACGGTAAACGGCAACGTGAAGATCATGTAGGACAGGATCAGGCCACCGCTGCTGTTGTAGATACCGAGGGTGCGAATCAGCTCGAACATACCCGAGAGCACGGCCACCTGGGGGAACATGGACACACTGAGTATCGTCAACAACATCAGTCGACGACCCTTGAAGTTCACACGGCCCAGGGCGTAGGCCGCCGTTAATCCGAAAAACAGGGACAGCACCACAACCGACACGGACACGATCACGGAATTGAGTATGTTCTGTCCAAAGGGTTGCTGCGCGAAAACCGCTACGTAGTTGGAGAAGTTGATCGATGTCGGAAAATAGCTGACATCGAAGATCGCCGACCCTGAGCGCATCGAAGACACGATGGCGTAGTAGAACGGGAACAGCGAAAACAGAAGTATGAATACCACCAGGGCATAAAAGCCCACTTTCTTGACGTGATTCATCGCCCGTCCTCCCCGCCGAGGCGCACCCGGCCGAGCATGATGTATAGGATGGTCAGCAGCGCGACGATGAAAAACAGTGCTGTCGAGGCCGCGGAGCCGTAACCCACCGACTGGAAATCAACCAGCTGCTGCCTGGCATAGATGGACATCGACATGGTCGACGTGCTGTTCGACGTCAGCACGTAGAT
>PXES01000277.1 GCA_003564655.1 Paracoccaceae bacterium | reverse complement strand
GTCTTGACAAACAGCGTCGGGCGGTCGGGTGCTTCAAGCCGGAATACTGTTGCCGCCGACATGCCGACGGTCTGCCGAACAGGCCTGTAACAGGCCAGTTCAGCCTGCCACGATTGCGGCAGTTGTATGGATTGCATATCAGTTCGCGAGTCGGACATGATAACATCTCGTGGTCAGGTCAACGTAGCTTGTTCCGTTAGGCAACGAAGGGCTTGGGGAGTGCAGGATACTGTGCCGTCTGGCAAACAAGATTGAATGATCGACGATCCGTTTTTTCTTTTCAGGTTCGCTGCAAGAGATCCGGGACGCACGCCATAGGATCGGGCGAAGTGCCGCGTCATGTGCGCCTGATCGGCGAAGCCGGCATGCGCTGCGGCCTCGGCAAGGGGCGTCCCCGCGAGGATCAGCCGTCTGGCCATTTGCAACTGTAGCTGGAGGCGATACGAACATGGCGGCAGACCTGTTGCGCGCTTGAAGATGCGCAGGAACTGGTAACGCCCCAGTCCAGCGAGGCGTGACATCTCATCAAGGCTGAGCGGCATTTCCGGCGCTTCTTCGATCATCGCCCTGACAGTGCGCACCCCCGCTGGAATGCAGGTTGTCTTCGGGTCCGGAACGCCGAGAAGCGGCGCGAAAGCGGAAAGCAGTGCACTCTCCAGCGCGAGGTAATCCCGGGTTGGCTGCGATTCCCGAAGTTGACTGAGAAGCTTCACGAATGATCTGGTGACATCCTGGTCAATCAGAACCGGGTGATGCAGCTCCACGCCGCGCGGCAGATCGAGTGCCAACGCGATGCTTTCAACCTTTCCCGGGTCAAGATAGAGCATCTGCCAGCATCGCACGTCGCCCCCAATGGGCCGACCGTCGTGCACTTCGCCTGGATTGACGGTAATCACGTCGCCTTCGTGCGCCTGAACCTCTCCACGCCCGCTGAAAGATACCTGCGCGCCGTGGATCAGCAGTCCTACTCCGAACTGGTCGTGAATATGGCGGCTGAAACTGCGGTTGGAGGTCGCCTCGACCAAGGTCATCCCGTCGATGGCTGCTGACCGCAACGCGAATTTCTCATGCACGTTCATGGGTGTTGCTCTTTTCGCTCGTGCCTCCAGGCCAGGCACCGTGCGGCGCAATATCGTTCAAGACCGACAGCTGCGCCCCGGGCTATCACGGCCCGAACGGGGGCCAGAATGTCAGACAGAACCATCGGATTCACTTTCCTGATCCTTGCCATGATGACCGTCGGTTCGACGGTCGTCGCCTCCAAGCTCATCGCAGCGGACCTGCCGCCATTCACGGCCACGGTTTGGCGGTTCGGACTGGCCTTGCCGGTATTGCTGGTGCTACTTGCGCTCCGACCCGCGGTCTGGCCGCGGCTGAGTCGGCGTGACTGGGTGCTGCTGTGGTTGCAGGCGGGTGCGGGGAGCCTTGGATACACGGCGCTGCTCATCGGGGGACTTGCATGGCTTTCGGCTGGGGATGCCGGTGTCATCATCGGCACCTTGCCCGCTGTCGCGGCGCTGTTTGCGATCATTGTCTTGCGCGAGCGCGCCGACATGAAGGTGTTGTCGGCGGTGGGACTGGCGACTGTCGGGGTGCTTGCGGTTGCCTGGACGGGACGCGCACCGGGATCGCTGATCGGTGTGGCGATGATCCTTGGTGCGGTGATCTGCGAGAGCGTCTTCATCCTGCTCAACAAACGCATGGCACAGCCGTTGGCGCCGCTGCCGCAGACGGTGATGATGACCGCGCTCGGTTTCGTGCTCGCCGTTCCGCTCGCCGTCTTCGAGCCAGCACCCATCGTGCCGTCCCTTTCGGCGTTGGGGCCAGTGCTATGGTATGCGCTGGTGCCGACGGTGGGCGGCTTCCTGCTCTGGTATGCCGGAGCCGCGCGCGTGACCGGGGGCGAGGCTGCTGCGATGACGGCCGTCGCGCCGATCACGGCTGTCGCTCTGTCCGCCCTGTGGCTTGGGGAGACAATTCGTATCGGACAGATCTTCGGGATGGCGGCAGTGGTCCTTGCGATCATGTTGCTTGCGCTCGCCGGGCAGAAACGACGCAAGCCGGCATGAGTGCGCAACTGGTGTTAAGCGAGCTGGTGCTCGTCCATGTCATGTTGCTGACTGCGACCCGCTGGTGTCGGTTTCGCGCTCGCCCGGCCCCTTGATCTCGCGCGCCGCCGCTTCCTGCGCGGCGGCGATAGCGTCAAACGCTTCCGCGATGAGCTGAAGCTCTGTCGTCGCATAGCCTTCATAGACCGCTTCGAGCCGCGCCATCAGCGGGCCAAAGACGGTCTGACCGTAGGCTTCTGCCTTCTCGGGAACGATGGTCAGTAGGACACGGCGGGCATCCTCGTCGGATTTCTGCCGCGTGACCCAGCCCTTCGCCTCCAGCCGGTCAAGCATGTTGGTCACCGAGGCAGGCTTCAGCCCGACCCGATCGGTCAGGTCGCGATGCGTCATCGGGCCGAAGCGTTGAAGGATGCCCAGCGCCTTGGTCTCGCTCGCGCCCAGCCCGAAGGCCTCGGCGGCGCGCGCATGAAACAGCACCGTGGCGTCGCTGAGCCGCCGCCCGGCGGCGTGGAGCCTTTGGAGAGCTTCATCGCGCGTTCTTCCCTCATCGTCGGTTGACATGCAGATCGGTCCTTATTATTCGTTAGATCAAACGAATCATATACCGATCAGAAGGAAAGTCCAGCATGAAAGCGATCATCGCCGGCGCCGGGATCGCCGGTCCCGTTGCCGCAATTGCCTTGCAGGAGGACGGCGTCGAGGTGGAGCTGTTCGAGTCGCGCGATGCCCTGGACGGGGACGAAGGGCTGTTTCTGACCCTCGCATCGAATGGCCACAGGGTGCTGGATGCGCTTGGGCTCGACGCCCGCATTCGGGGCGAGCCGCACATTCCGACGCCCCGTATCGAATTCTTCGGAGCGCAGGGAAACCGCCTCGGCACGGTCTCGAACGGGCGCAGCACGACTGGCGCGCCGATCACGTTGATGCGCCGAAGCCTGCACCGGGCGCTGTCGGCCGAAGCCGAGCGGCGGGGAATTGCGGTCCGGCGGGGTTGCGCCGTCACCGGCTACCGGCAGGATGCAAACGGCGTGACGGTTCACTGTGCTGAC
>PXES01000006.1 GCA_003564655.1 Paracoccaceae bacterium | reverse complement strand
GGGGCCAGCCTATCAGATTGTGGCGCTTCGTCGAAAGTGGTCTGTCCTGTGAGGACCGCGAAATCAGTTACGGATCAGCCGGGGAGCGAGGCATGAAGAAGGTCGAGGCGATCATCAAGCCCTTCAAGCTTGATGAGGTCAAGGAGGCGCTGCAAGAGATCGGTGTCCAGGGTCTGTCAGTGGTCGAGGTCAAGGGCTTTGGCCGCCAGAAGGGGCACACCGAACTCTATCGTGGCGCGGAATATGTCGTCGATTTCCTGCCCAAGGTGAAGGTCGAGGTGGTTCTGCCCGATGACCAGGTCGAGCAGGCGGTCGAGGCCATCGTGGACGCCGCCCGCACCGACAAGATCGGCGACGGCAAGATTTTTGTCTCGCCCGTCGAACAGGCGATCCGCATCCGTACAGGTGAAAGCGGTGACGACGCGCTCTAGGCGCGGATAACGGGTTCAGGGGCGTGCTGTGCCGCCCTGTTCACACTCTCCAAAGCAAAAGGGAAAAGGACATGAGTGCTGCTGACGTTCTCAAGATGATGAAAGACGAGGAGGCCGCGTATCTCGACATCCGCTTTGTCGATCCGCGTGGCCGGATGCTGCATGTGACCATCGTCGGCGATCTGGTCGATGAGGATTTCCTCGAAGAAGGCTTCATGTTCGACGGCTCGTCGGTGCCGGGCTGGAAGGGGATCGAGGCCTCGGACATGAAACTCGTCTTCGACTACGACTCGGCCTACATCGACCCGTTCTATGCCGAGAAGACACTGGCGATCCACGCCTCGATCGTCGAGCCCGACACCAATGAGCCGTATGAGCGTGACCCGCGCGGCACCGCAGAGAAGGCCGAGGCCTATCTAAAATCGACCGGCATTGGCGATGTGTCCTATTTCGGCCCGGAAGCCGAGTTCTTCGTCTTCGACAGCGTCAAGTTCTCTGACAAGTTCAACAAGGTCGGCTACGAGATCGACGCAGAGGAAGCGGCCTGGAACACCGACACCGAGTATGAGCATGGCAACAAGGGTCATCGCCCGACGATCAAGGGTCATTACTTCGCGATGAACCCGATCGACGCCAATCAGGACATGCGCTCGGAAATGCTGACGACCATGAAGGACATCGGCATGAAGGTGGACAAGCACCACACCGAGGTGGCATCCGCCCAGCATGAACTTGGCCTGATCTTCAACTCGCTGACCAAGCAAGCTGACGAGTTGATGAAATACAAGTATGTCATCAAGAACGTGGCCGACGCCTATGGCAAGACCGCGACCTTCATGCCCAAGCCCGTCAAGGGCGACAACGGCACCGGCATGCATGTCAACATGTCGATCTGGAAGGACGGCAAGCCCCTGTTCGCCGGTGACAAATACGCCGATCTCAGCCAGGAGGCGCTGTGGTTCATCGGCGGCGTGCTGAAACATGCCAAGACGCTGAACGCGTTCACCAACCCGTCGACCAACAGCTACAAGCGGCTGATCCCGGGCTTCGAGGCGCCGGTGCTGCGGGCCTATTCGGCGCGCAACCGGTCGGGCTGTGTGCGTATTCCGTGGACCGAAAGCCCCAAGGCCAAGCGCGTCGAGGCCCGCTTCCCCGACCCCTCGGCCAACCCCTATCTGGCCTTTGCAGCCCTGCTGATGGCCGGGATCGACGGGATCAAGAACAAGATCGATCCGGGCCCGGCCTCGGACAAGGACCTGTATGATCTGCCGCCCGAGGAGCTTGAAGGCATCCCCACGGTCTGCGCGTCCCTGCGCGAGGCGCTGGACAGCCTGGCCGCCGATCACGAGTTCCTGCTGGCGGGCGATGTGTTCACCAAGGATCAGATCATGGCCTACATGGACCTGAAATGGGAAGAGGTCTATGCCTACGAGCATACGCCGCACCCGGTCGAATACAGCATGTATTACAGCTGCTGATCACGGTCGAACCGCGATGGAGGCCCCCGCCACTGGCGGGGGCTTTTCGTTGAGGGGGGCTGGGGGGCTGCCGCCCCTCGAGCTGGCCCTGCGGGCCGCCACCCCCCGCCTCAAGGGGGGCACGCCCCCCTTGAGAAACCCCGTGGATATTTGCGGCAAAGATGAAAGGGTCAGCGGCTGAGGCCGGCGGCTAGCGAGGGCTGGTCGAGGGCGGCAAAGCCGTAATGGCGCAGCCAGCGCAGGTCGCTCTCGAAGAAGGCGCGCAGGTCGGGGATGCCGTATTTCAGCATCGCGATGCGGTCGATCCCCATGCCGAAGGCAAAGCCCTGCCACTGGTCGGGATCGATCCCGCCCGCGCGGAGCACTGCCGGGTGTACCATCCCCGAGCCCAGGATCTCCATCCAGTCATCACCCTCGCCGAGCTTGAGCTGGCCGCCCTGCCACGAGCAGCGGATATCGACCTCGGCCGAGGGTTCGGTGAAGGGGAAATGCGAGGCACGGAAGCGCAGTTCGACCTGATCGAGCTCGAAGAAGGCGCGGCAGAACTCCTCCAGCACCCATTTGAGCTGCGCCATGGTGATGTCGCGGTCGATGGCCAGCCCCTCGACCTGGTGGAACATGGGCGTGTGCGTCTGGTCCATGTCCATGCGGTAGACGCGGCCGGGTGCAATGACGCGGATGGGCGCGCCTTGCGCTTGCATGGCGCGGATCTGCACGGGGCTGGTATGGGTGCGCAGCACATGGGGCGGGCGGTTGTCGCCGGGCGCGCGGTGCATGAAGAACGTGTCGTGTTCCTGCCGCGCGGGGTGTTCGGGGGCGATGTTGAGCGCATCGAAATTGTACCAGTCGGATTCGATCTGCGGCCCTTCGGCCACCGCAAAGCCCATATCGGCGAAGATGGCGGTCAGCTCGTCCATCACCTGGCTGATCGGGTGGATGCTGCCCGCCGGGCGGGCGCGGCCGGGCAGGGTGACATCGAGCCATTCGGTGCGCAGCCGCGCCTCGAGCGCGGCATCGTCGAGCGCCGCGCGCCGGGCCTTCAGCGCGGCGTCGATCTCGGACTTGAGCGCGTTGAGCGCGGGTCCCGCGCTCTGCCGCTCCTCGGGGCTCATCTTGCCCAGTTCGCGCATCCGCGCGCTGATCTCGCCCTTCTTGCCAAGGGCGGCGAGGCGCACAGCCTCCAGCGCGTCGGCATCGCTGGCCGCCGCGATCTGCTCGAGAAACCTG
>PXES01000339.1 GCA_003564655.1 Paracoccaceae bacterium | reverse complement strand
GGTGTGCACGATCGCAAGCACCAGTGCGCCATCGCGCGGCTGCGCAACTGGATCTGCGGCGTGCGATGGGGGCGAGGGGCGACGCTTGCGGGCACAAGCCTGCCGCGACCCGGACAGGAACCGGCTGGCGGTTCTGCTGGCACTGGCCGGGCGCTGGTGGCTCCGGGGCGCGTGATGGGCCACAGACCCAGCAGTGATGCCAAGGCCCCGGCCTGCGGGCAAACGGGGCGCAGTCGTGGCCGGTCCTGCGTTGCGCGTCACCGCCCGCCCCCGCGACCGGCCCGCCCACCCACCCCGCGGCGCGCCCGTTCCGGGCGCACCGCTTCCGGTCGCGGGGGCGGGCGGCAGGCCGGCGCGTGTGCTCCGCCCCTGCGGCCACGCAGGGGCAGCGCCTGCGAGCGGGACATGGGCGGGTGGGTGGGTCCCCGAGCAGGCGCTTCCGCGCGCCGCTGCAGGGGGGGCACGCCACCAGCGGCAGCGCCAGACACCACCCCGCCGACAGGAACAGAACATACCGAGAACTTGTACTTGACGGGCGGCGCGGGATCGTTACCTGCTTGGTCCATGACTGCCCCTGTCCTCGTCTGGTTCAAGCGCGATCTGCGCGTCACCGATCACCCGGCCCTTGCAGCGGCGGGGGCGCATGTGCTGCCCGTCTACATCATCGAGCCCGCGTACTGGCGCGGGCGCGACGTTTCCGCCCGCCACTGGGCATTTCTGGCCGAGGCGCTGGAGAGCCTGCGCGGCGAGCTTGCCACCCTCGGCCAGCCGCTGGTGATCCGGCAGGGCGAGGCCGTGGCCGAACTCGCCCGACTGTGCGCGCGTTTCGGCATCACGCGGATGATCAGCCATGAGGAGACGGGCAACGCCTGGACCTATGCCCGCGACCGGCGCGTCGCCGCCTGGGCGCGGGGCGCGGGCATCGAGTGGCAGGAATTGCCGCAATCGGCGGTCGTCCGGCGGCTGCCCTCGCGCGATGGCTGGCAGGCGGCGCGCAATCGCTTCATGCGCGCAGGCCCCCTGCCCGCCCCCGCGGCCCTTGCCCCGGTGTCCCGCGAGGCCACACCCCGCCACCTGCCCGACCCGCGCGCGCTGGGCCTTGCCCCCGACCCCTGCCCGCACCGTCAGACCGGCACTCATGCGGCTGCGCGCGCCACGCTCGAGAGCTTTCTCGCCACCCGCGCGGCGGGTTATCGCAGCCAGATGTCCTCGCCGCTGACCGCCGAGCGCGCCTGTTCGCGCCTCTCGCCCTATCTGGCGCTGGGACTGCTGTCGGTGCGCGAGGTCGAGGCGGCGCGCCAGCGCACCCGCGCCACACGGCCCGACTGGGCCGCCCCCATGAACAGCTTTGCCAAGCGCCTCGCCTGGCGCGATCACTTCATCCAGAAGCTCGAGGACGAGCCCGAACTGGAACACCGCTGCCTGCACCCCGCCCATGAGGGGCTGCGTGACACCGAGCCCGCGCGGCTGGCCGCATGGGCAGCGGGCGAGACCGGCCTGCCCTTCGTCGATGCCTGCATGCGCTACCTGCGCGCCACCGGCTGGCTGAATTTCCGCATGCGCGCGATGCTGATGTCGGTGGCGAGCTACCATCTGTGGCTCGACTGGCGCGACACGGGCGCGCATCTGGCGCGGATGTTCACCGATTACGAGCCCGGCATCCACTGGAGCCAGTGCCAGATGCAGTCGGGCACCACCGGCATCAACACGCTGCGCATCTACAACCCCGTCAAGCAGGGCCATGATCAGGACCCGGACGGGCGCTTCATCCGCGCCTGGGTGCCCGAACTGCGCCATCTGCCGCCCCGCGCGCTGCACCAGCCCTGGACCGCGCCCGAGGGCGCCGCGCCGCGCTACCCCGCCCCCATCATCGATCTGGACGCTGCCGGGCGGCGCGCGCGCGACGTGATGTGGGGGCTGCGCAAAGGGCGCGATTTTCGGGATGCCGCGCAGCGTATCGCGCACAAGCACGCCTCGCGCGCCCGCGACAGCGACCGCAGCAGCGCACGCGCGCGCCGCGCGGCAAAGCGCGCGCCCGATCCGGCGCAGCTGCGCCTCGACCTGTAACCGCGAGCACCGGCGCGCTGTTGCGCATAGGGGACGCGGCGCATGTTCGTCGCCGGGGCCGGGGGTTGCAGCGGGGTCACTGCGCTCCCACCTCGCAGATAAGTGGTATTGTGTCAGGAGGGCCAGGGATGACCGAGCATGATTTCGACGCGCGCTACCGCAGCGCGATGGCAGAGTTGGCCGCGTCGGACATCCCCGTCGCGCAGCATCTCCCGCCGCTGCATCGCCTGTTGCGCCGTCTGGGCGTCAAGCTGCGCCCACCGCATTATCAGACGCCATCGGTGAACATGGCCGTGTTCGGAGTGCCGTTCGCGGTGCTGTTCGGCCTGCTGGTATGGCTGGTGCCGGGGCTGATGGGCGGTGCCCCTGCTGCCGTGACCATGCCGCTGGTGGCGCTGAGCGGGGGCATCTTCGGCTGGCTGATGGCGCGAAACAGCAGGCGCGATGCGCAAAAGGCCGGGCTGAGCAGCTGGGACGCGCTGACGCCCGACAGCACCACTGGCTGAGCGGTCACGCAATCGGCATGCGGCTGCCCCGATAGGCCCCACACCCCGGGGGTGGGGCGGCGCGCGGCCCGTATCGTGACGATCAGCATCTGGCGCGGGGGGTGCGCGGCGTCTGGGTCTGCTGGCCCGCACGGATCGCGGCAAGCGCGCCCCCTTCAATAAGGTGCCCGGCGCTGTGCACGGGGATCGCCCCTTGGCAACGCCCGCAGCCGCGCGGCACCCGGCGCTGTCCGGCATGTCTTTCGCTGTCAGCTTCGCCCCCCCTCGCCCGTCCTTGCATGTCGCGCCTTGCGGGTCCCGGGCGCGCCCTCGCGGGCGCACGACGGGGCTCGCCGGGTGTGGTCGCACCCCCCTGACGAAACACCAAGGCGCCTCACGCCGTCGGGCCAGAGTGGCGCGGACTTGCGCCGCGCGCCGATTTCGCGCACTTCGCAACCACGCTTCCCAGACAGGACCCCGCGCTCATGCCGATCTATGTCGATGCCGATGCCTGCCCCGTGAAGGCAGAGACCGAGCGCGTCGCGACCCGCCACGGGGTGGCGATGTTCCTCGTCTCGAATGGCGGGCTGCGCCTGTCGCAGAACCCGCTGGTCACGACGATCATCGTGGCCGAAGGCCCGGACGCCGCCGATGACTGGATCGCCGAGCGCGCGGGGGCGGGGGATATCGTCATCACCGCCGACATTCCCCTGGCCGCGCGCTGCGTGGCGGCGGGCGCGCAGGTGCTGCGCCCCGACGGGTCGGTGCTGGATGCGGCCAATATCGGCAACATCCGCGCCACCCGCGACCTGATGGCCGATCTGCGCGCCGCCGACCCGTTCCACAAGGGAACGGGTCGGTCCTTCGCGAAAGCCGACCGCACGCGGTTCCTCAACGCGCTCGAACGGGCGGTGCGGGGGCGTTAGCGTGGTGTGGGCTTGTCTGGAGCCCATCAGCGACATGCAGGCCCGCCGCAGAATGGAAGGCCGCTTCTCGGGCGCAGCACTTGTTCGGCCCCAATGGGCCGGTCAGATTCTGCTTTTCACACGGGTCGGATGCGACCAAGCGGCAATCCAGGTTTGATCACAGGCGTTGATGATACTATTCCGGCCATGGCCTGCCCCACGACGCAAGACACTGGGCAGCAACGAGCCACCGATGGTGGCCTATCCCCTTGCGGCAACGCTTTCATCGTAGCGTGTCAAGGCACTGATCAGGGCAAGCCCGGTCGGCGTATCCATGCGCTTGCAGAATTCTTCCCAGATGGTGCCGAAAGGCAGGTCATTGAACTCTTCGGTGAGTGTCAGCCGCGTCGTGAAATCCAGCTTTTCTTCGATCGAACGCAGCCGGTCCCATGGCATCAGGAGTGCGCGCAACAGGGCCTTTTGCATGTTTCGTGTGCCGATCACCCAAGCGGCTGTCCGGCTGATGGTCGCATCGAAGAAATCCAGGCCGATAGAGGTCCGGTCCAGCAAATCCGCGCTCACCAGTTCACGGGCCATGGCAAGAATATCGTCATTCAGCAGGATGACATGATCACTGTCCCAGCGCATGGGACGCGAAACATGCAGAAGGATCTGCGGCAGCGACAGGGCGACGGCGCTGAGCTTGTCGGAAATGCTCTCGGTCGGGTGAAAATGCCCCATGTCGAGGCAGAGCAATGTGCTCTCGCGGATCGCGTAGCCCAGGTAGAATTCATGACTGCCGATCGTGCAGGCTTCAACCCCGATGCCGAAAAGCTTGGATTCCACTGCGTCGCGCATCTGGCCTGCGTCATGGGGCACGGACAGCATCGCGTCCAGCGAGGCCTCCAGCCGCTTGCGCGCGGCCATGCGGTCTACGGGGATGTCCTTGTATCCATCGGGAACCCAGATGTTATTGATGCAGGGGCTGCCAAGCTCTGCCCCGAAGCGCGCGGCGATCTCGCGTGTGCGTTTTCCGTGCTCTATCCAGAAATCCCGTATGCCCGCATCAGGGTGTGACAATGTCAGGTTGTCGTCGGCTTTCGCGTGACCGAAGAAGGTGGGGTTGAAATCAAGGCCGATGCCTTGTTCCTTGGCCCAATCCACCCAAGGGGCGAAATGCTTGTATTCGATCTGGTCGCGGTCGGGCGACTCGTCCGTGTCCATATAGATCGCATGCAGGTTCAGCCGGTGCCGTCCGGGGATCATGGAATAGGCAAATTCCAGATCGGCGCGCAACTCATCCGGTGTGCGCGCGCGGCCGGGGTGATTGCCGGTTGCCTGAATGCCGCCGCCTGACGTCCCGCTCCGCCTCTCGAACCCCGTGACATCGTCACCCTGCCAGCAATGAACCGAGATCGGAACTGTCTTGAGCCGCGAAATCGCGGCTTCAGTATCAACATCCCAGTCTGCAAAAGCCGCCTTCGCGCTCTCGTAACTCATGGTTCCCCCCCCCGCAGGCGCGATCAGCGCGTGAACGCCTGTACGTTTCCTGCATCCACGTTCAGGATATTGCCGGTCGATTTGGACGATGTGTCGGCGGCGAAGAAATAGCAGGCCTCGGCAATATCCTCGGGCAGGACCGAACGTTTCAGCATCGAGCGTTTGCGATACATCTCCTCCAGCCCCTCCTTGTCGGGGCCATAGGTCGAGGCGCGCTGGTCCAGCCACTCCCCTTCCCAGATTTTCGACCCGCGCAGCACGGCATCCGGGTTCACGACATTGACGCGGATCCCTTTCTCGGCCCCCTCCAGTGCCAGGCAGCGCGCCAGATGGATTTCAGCCGCCTTGGCCGTGCAATAGGCCGATGCGTTGCGCGAGGCCGCAAGCCCGTTTTTCGAGGCCACGAACACGATCGAGCCCCCCATATCCTGCGCCCGCATCAGCCTGAAGGCCTCGCGGCTGGCAAGAAAGTACCCGGTCGAGAGAATATCCATGTTCCTGTTCCACAGCGCGAGTGTCGTCTCTTCCACCGGCGCGGAGGACGCGATCCCGGCATTTGAGACCAGAATATCCACCCCTCCGAATTCGACCGCCGCCTCGGTGAACGCCCTGGCAACGCTGTCCTCGCAGGTCACATCCATCGCAACCGCGCGCACCATATCGACACCATAGCGCTGGATCAGATTGTCCCGCGTCAGTTTCAAATTCTCGGCGTTGATGTCGGCAAGGATGACGCAGGCCCCTTCCGACATATACCGCTCGGCGGTCGCCGCCCCGATCCCGCCAGCACCCCCGGTCACAAGTGCCACGCGGCCTGCAAGCGATTTGGGCTTTGGCATGCGTTGCAGCTTGGCTTCCTCCAGCAGCCAGTATTCGATATCGAAGGCTTCCTGTTCGGGCAGGCCCTGATAGGTGCTGACTGCGGACGCGCCGCGCATCACATTGATGGCGTTGACATAGAACTCACCGGAAATCCGCGCTGTCGTCTTGTCCCTGGCGAAGGGGATCATACCCACACCGGGCACCAGATAGACCACGGCGTTCGGGTCGCGCATTGCGGGGCTGTCCGAATGTTTGCAGCGCTCGTAATAGGCTGCATACGCATCCCGATAGGCCGCGATCTGGCCGGGCAGCCCGTCCAGAACCGCGTCCAGATTGGCTTTTGCCGGATCGAAATCCACCACCAGCGGGCGGATCTTGGTGCGCAGGAAGTGGTCGGGGCAGGACGTGCCCAGCGCCGCCAGGGGTTCCATGTCCTGCGCGTTCACGAATTCCAGCACGGCGGGGTCGTCGTTGAAATGGCCGACCATATGCTGGTTGCCACTGATGAGGCCGCGGATCGCGGGCATCAGGCGCGCGGCGACCGCACGGCGGTCGGTGGCGCTCAGCGCCGCGTGCTTCGCACCACCGAAGATCGGCACATCCGCCATATGTTCGTGCAGCCATTCTGTCGCGCGATTGATCACGTCGATTGTCGTGTCGTAGCAGGCTTTCGCCGTATCGGCCCATGTGAACAGCCCGTGACTTTCCAGCACGACACCATCGGCATCGGGGTTTTCGCGGCAGAAATCTTCCAGCCACAGCCCCAACTCGAAGCCCGGGCGCTTCCAGCGCAGCCAGCCGATACGCTTGCCGAAAATCGCTTCCGTCAGCGCCTTCGAGTTCGTCGAGGCAGCAATCGCGATGATCGCGTCGGCATGGACGTGATCGACATGCCTGCGCGGCACATAGGCGTGCAACGGCGTGTCGATCGACGCCGCGCGCGGGTTCAGCCTGAAGGTGCAATGCGGCAGGTAGCCGACCATCTCGTCTTCGAATTCCACCCCGCGATACAGCGATTTCAGCGCCTCGAGCTTGTCCATGTAGAGCGTGGCAAAGCCGTCCATCGTCATGGAGCCGATGTCACCGCCCGAGCCTTTGACCCAGAGCACCTCGACCTGCGCGCCGGTCAGCGGATCGGTTTCCATCACCTTGGCCGACGTGTTGCCGCCGCCATAATTCGTAACCCGCTTGTCCGACCCCAGAATGTTCGAGCGATACAGCAGCAACTCCGCTTCGCTCAGCCCGGCCGCCGCGCTGTCGTCCCAGCGGTTGTCAAGCAAAGGGGTTGCCGCTGTTTTCAACATGGTGCGCTCCTGATCAGGACGTTCGGCTGCATGGCTGTTGCACGTCAAACTGCGGTCTGTGCGGCGATTTGTCAATCTTATACAGTCACAACCAATCATGCTGCAGTGCAGTATGATTTTTTATGATTGTTTTTGATTGACTGCGCGCGGATTTCCCTGCAGCCTCAAACCGCAGGAGGCCGCAATGCATGAATCAGAGCGCCACAGGGTCATTCTTTCCTCCGTCCAGGATCGCGCGGTCATGACCGTGGTCGACCTGTGCAATCTGACCGGGGCGTCTGAGGCGACCATTCGGCGCGACATCTCTGCGTTGCACATGCAGAAGAAGGTGCGGCGCGTGCGCGGCGGGGTAGAGGCGCTGAACCCGCCTCAGTTCGTCGGTCTGGCCGGGCGCACCTTCGCGGTGAACCAGACCATGCGGATACGTGAAAAACAGGCCATCGCCCGCGCCGCTGTCGATCTGTGCGAGGATGGCGAGCCGATCATCATCAATGGCGGCACGACCACCTTCCAGATGGGGCACCCGCTGGCCAATCGGCGCTGCCAGGTTTTCACCAACTCTTTTCCGATCGCCGAGCACCTGCTGAAGCACTCGAAAAACACTGTCATGGTGTCGGGTGGCGCGATTTACCGCGAACAGAACATCATCCTGTCGCCGTTCGAGAATGACGTGACACGCAATTTCTATGCGCGGCGCATGTTCATGGGCGCGCAGGGCGTCGGCCCGCTGGGCCTGATGGAAGCGGACCCGCTGCTGATCCGGGCCGAGGAAAAACTGATGGGGCAGGCAGATGAGCTGGTCGTGCTGGTCGACAGCACGAAATTCAGCGGGCGGTCCAGTCTTGTGCTCTGCGGGTTGGAGCGCATCAGCACACTGATCACGGATGAGGGGATTCCGGACAAGGCGGCCGCCATGCTGGACGCTGCGGACGTGAAACTGATCGTCGCCCAGACGGGGGGCGCTCAAGAGGAGGAAGAGGTCGCCTCGTAAACGGCCTTGCTTACTGTTTTCATGGGAGGAAATGACATGAAAAGACGGACGATCACGTCGGTGGCAGCCGGGCTTGGCCTTGCCGCCAGCCTGATGGGCACCAGCGCCATGGCGCAGGACGACATGCGCATCGCACTTCTGGTCAAGGCGCTGGGGATCGGGTTCTTCGAAGCGGCAGCCGAGGGCGCCGAGGAAGCCGCCACTGAGCTTGGCAATGTCGAGATCATCTATACCGGCCCGACCAGCACCACCGCCGAAGGCCAGATCGAGGTCATCAACTCGCTGATCGCGCAGGGCGTCGATGCCATTGCCATTTCGGCCAACGATCCCGACGCGGTCGTTCCCGCACTGCAACGCGCGATGCAGCGCGGCATCACCGTGATCTCCTGGGATTCCGGTGTCGCCGAAGAGGGCAGGATGATGAATCTCGACCCGTCCTCGACCGAGTTGATCGGCAACACGATCATCCGGCTCGCAGCCGATCACATGCCCGATGGCGGGCAGGTCGCGATCCTGTCGGCGACGGCCACATCCACCAATCAGAACGCCTGGATCGCTGCGGCCGAAGCGGCCCTGCCGGATTTCCCGGGCATCGAGCTGGTCGCAACAGTCTATGGCGACGACCTGTCGGACAAGTCCTATCGCGAGGCCCAGGGTCTGATGTCCTCGTACCCGGACCTGCAGGCGATCATCGCGCCCACGACAGTCGGCATTCTGGCCGCGTGTCAGGCCGTTTCGGATGCGGGCCGGATCGGTGAGATCAATGTCACCGGGCTCGGCCTGCCGTCCGAGATGGCGGGTTGCGTGGAGTCCGGCGCGACCCAGAGCTTCGCGATCTGGAACCCGATCGACCTTGGATACACGGCCACGATGATCGCACATGCGCTGGCCTCGGGGGCGGCGACGGCAGAACCGGGGGCGGAGATCCCCACGGGCCGCATGGGGTCGGTCACGCTGGACGACACCAACTCGGCGGCGATGTCGGACCCGTTCACCTATGACGCGTCCAATATCGACCAGTTCAAGGATATCTTCTGATCCTGGACAAGGACCGGCGCAGCGCATGCGTTGCGCCGGGACACCGACGGCGTGGTGACTGATCCGATGTTGATGAAATCCGAAGCCCGATCCGACGCAAAGAGCACCCGGGATGCGCTGCCGGTTCTGTCACTGAAGAATGTGACCAAGACCTTTCCGGGCGTGACGGCCTTGTCAGAGGTCGCTCTCGCGCTGTTTCCGGGCAAGGTCACTGCCCTTGTGGGTGAGAATGGCGCGGGCAAATCAACGGTCGTCAAGATTCTGACGGGGATATACCAGCCCGATGGCGGCATGATCGAGGTTGACGGCCCCCCGGTCCGTTTCCAGACCGCGCAGGACGCGACGGCGGCGGGCGTGACGGCCATCCATCAGGAAACGGTCCTGTTTGATGAGTTGTCGGTGGCAGAGAACATCTTTCTGGGCCACGCGCCGCGCGGCCGTTTCGGCCTGATCGACACCAGGGCGATGGTGGCCCGGGCGCGCGAGATTCTGGCCGGGATCGGTGCGAAGATCGACCCGAGGGCCAAACTGAGAGACCTCGGCATCGCAAACAAGCATCTGGTGGCGATTGCACGCGCGCTCTCGGTCGATGCGCGGGTTGTCATCATGGACGAACCCACCGCGGCCCTGAGCCAGAAGGAAATCGAAGAACTCTATACACTTGTCGAAGAGCTGAAGGCACAGGGCAAGGCGATCCTGTTCATCAGCCACAAATTCGACGAGATCTTCCGCATCGCCGACAATTACACGGTCTTTCGCGACGGGGCGCTGGTCGGCAGCGGAGCCATTGCCGATGTGACCGAAGCAGCGCTCGTCAAGATGATGGTGGGCCGCGATGTTTCCCAGATCTTTCCAGACCGCACCCGCAATGTCGGCGATGAGATCCTGGTGGTCGAGGGATATGAGCACCCGACCGAATTTGCCGAGATCAGCTTTTCGCTGCGCCGGGGCGAGATCCTTGGCTTCTACGGTCTGGTCGGTGCCGGTCGGTCAGAATTCATGCAAGCCCTGTTCGGGATCACGCGGCCACACGCCGGCACGCTGCGTATCGAGGATGCCCCGGTTGTCATCCGCTCGCCCGCCGATGCCGTGGCCAACGGCATCGTCTATGTGCCTGAGGATCGCGGCAGACAGGGGACGATCACCGCGCTGCCGATCTTTCAGAACGTGACCTTGCCGTCACTGGGGCACACATCGAAGAACGGCTTCCTGCGACTGGCCGAGGAATTCAAGCTTGCGCGCAAGTATACCAGCCGCTTGAACCTGCGCGCCGCGTCGCTCGATACCGAGGTCGGCAATCTTTCTGGCGGCAACCAGCAGAAGGTCGTCATCGCCAAGTGGCTGGCCACCCGGCCCAGGATCATCATTCTGGATGAGCCGACGAAAGGCATCGACATCGGCTCGAAGGCCGCGGTTCACGAGTTCATGGCCGAACTCGCCGCGCAGGGGCTGGCCGTGATCATGGTGAGTTCCGAGATCCCGGAGATTCTGGGCATGTCGGACCGCGTGATCGTCATGCGCGAAGGACGCATCGCTGCGGAATTGCGCGGCAACGACATGTCACCCGAAACGCTTGTTCGCCATGCAGCCGGGATTTGAGGGAGTTTGACTGTGGCAAGACAGGACCTGATGTCGCGCGAAGTGCTGTTGACGGGCGCGATTGTCCTGCTCTTGGGCATCATCGCATCGCGTTTCCCGGCCTTCGTCGCCCCGTCCAACCTGGTGAGCGTGTTCAATGATACCGCACCGCTGATCCTGCTGGCCATCGGGCAGATGATCGTGATCCTGACGCGCTGCATCGACCTGAGCGTCGCCGCCAATCTGGCGCTGACGGGGATGGTTGTCGCCATGGTGAATGTGGCCATGCCGGGCTTGCCTGTGCCGGTCATCATCGCCCTGGCTATCAGCTGCGGGGCCTTGCTGGGCATGTTCAACGGCGTTCTGGTCTGGCAACTCGCCATTCCGCCCATCGTCGTGACCCTTGGGACGATGACGATCTTTCGCGGCACAATCTTCCTTCTCTCCGAGGGCAGGTGGATCAATGCCCATCAACTCAGCGATGCCTTCAAGGGGTTCCCGCGCGCCGCCTTTCTGGGACTGCCGGTCATGACCTGGATCACCCTTGCCGTGGTGCTGCTGTTCGTCGTGGTGATGACCCGAACCACCCTTGGCCGCGCGTTCTATGCCGCGGGCGGCAACCCGCATGCGGCCACCTATGCCGGGATCAATGTCGGCCGGACCCAGTTCTGGGCCTTCACGATCTGCGGGGCGCTGGCGGGGCTGGCGGGGTATCTCTGGGTCTCGCGCTTTGCCGTCGCCTTTGTGGATCTGGCGCGCGGGTTCGAGCTGACAGTGGTCGCGGCCTGCGTGATCGGCGGGGTGGCGATCATGGGCGGGCGTGGCACGGTGCTGGGGGCCATGCTGGGCGCGCTGTTTCTGGGCATCATCAGCAACGCGCTGCCGGTCGTGAATATCTCTCCCTTCTGGCAACTGGCGATCTCGGGCAGCGCCATCATCATCGCCGTGGCCCTGAATGCCTCCGCCAATCGCAAGGAAGGCCGGATCATCCTCAAGCGCGCGGAGCAGGCAACATGAGTGACACCACACGCGCCATCCCGGACCGGCTGCGATCGCCGCTGGATCAGCGGATCAAGAGTTGGGAGACCCTGCTTCTGGCCGTCGCCATCGCGATCTTCATCACGAACAGCTTCATGTCGCCGTTTTTCCTGAACGCCTGGAACCTGAGCGACATGACCTTCAATTTCACCGAAAAGGCCATGATCGCTTTTGCGATGGCATTGCTGATCATATCGGGTGAGATCGACCTGTCGGTGGCCTCGATCATCGCGCTGGCCTCGACGGCCATGGGGGCGGCGGTGCAGATCGGGGTCGGTACACCGGGGCTGGTGCTGATCGGGTTGACCGTCGGGCTGCTCTGCGGCGCGTTCAACGGGTTTCTGGTCACGCGCATGGGGTTGCCGTCGATTGTCGTGACCATCGGCACGATGAGCCTGTTTCGCGGCATCAGCTACATCGTCCTTGGCGATCAGGCCTTTCGCGGCTACCCGCCGGATTTCGCCTTCTTCGGTCAGGGCTATGTGTTCTGGGTGATCTCGTTTGAACTGGCGCTTTTTGCCGTGCTGGCGGTGATCTATTATGTCGTCTTGCACCGGACGAATTTCGGGCGGGCGGTCTATGCGATCGGCAACAATCCCGTGGCGGCCGAATTCTCGGGCATCCGGGTCGCGCGCGTGAAATTCATCCTGTTCCTGCTGACCGGCCTCATGTCCGGGATCGCGGCCATCTGCCTGACCTCGCGGCTGGGCTCGACCCGCCCGTCGATTGCCTTCGGCTGGGAGTTGGAGATCGTGACCATGGTCGTGCTGGGCGGTGTCAGCATCCTCGGCGGGTCCGGCTCGATCCCCGGTGTGGTGATCGCGGCCTTCGTCATGGGGCTGGTGACATTCGGGCTGGGTCTGCTCAATGTGCCGGGCATCGTGATGTCAATCGTGATCGGCGCGCTTCTGATCGGGGTGATTGCGCTGCCACGCCTTTGGGAAAGGTGGCGCCTGCAAGCAGCGAAGCGATAGGAGAACGCGGCAGAGGCATGGAAAAATACGCTTTCAAGATGCGCCTCAATCCGGGCGCGAAGGATGAATACAGGAAACGCCATGACGCGATCTGGCCAGAGCTTGTCACGCTGCTGAAGGAGGCTGGCGTGTCCGATTACTCCATCCATCTGGACGAGGAAACCAATGTCCTTTTCGGCGTGTTGTGGCGCACAGATGACCACAGGATGGATGATCTGCCGACCCATGCCATCATGCAGGAATGGTGGGCGCATATGGCCGATATCATGGAGACCCATGACGACAATGCGCCTGTCGCCGTCCCCCTGACCCCCGTTTTCCACATGCCATGACGGACAGGAACGTCGCGGTCATAGACATCGGAAAAACGAATGCAAAGCTGGCGCTCGTGCGCCTGTCGGACCTGTCCGAGATCGCGGTGGCAACCCGCCCGAACACGGTTCTGCCCGGCCCCCCGTATCCGCATTTCGATATCAGCGGCCTTTGGGCTTTCCTGCTGGACGGTCTGGCGCGGTTTCACGCCAGACATGGCATTTCGGCGATCACGGTCACGACCCATGGCGCCGCCGCAGCGCTGCTTGCCGAGGACGGGTCGCTTGCCGCGCCGATCCTCGATTACGAGCATTCAGGACCTGACGCGTGTGCCGCCGCCTACGATGCGATCCGGCCGCCGTTTGCCGAGACAGGCTCGCCACGCCTGTCGATGGGGCTCAATCTGGGTGCGCAGCTGCACTGGCTGTTCGAAACCGACCCGGCGCTTCGGGCCAAGGTCCGGCATGTCGTGACCTACCCGCAATTCTGGGCGTATCGGCTGACCGGTGTTCTGGCGACGGATGTGACCTCGCTGGGGTGTCACACCGATCTGTGGAACCCGTATGCGGGGCAGTTTTCAACCCTCCCCGAGACGCTTGGCATCACCGACAAGATCGCGCCACCCCGCAGGCCCGGAGAGGTTCTCGGGCCTGTCGCGCCCGCAGTTGCGCAGCGTGCCGGTCTGCCCCGGGATACCCCGGTGCACTGCGGCATCCACGACTCGAACGCATC
>PXES01000120.1 GCA_003564655.1 Paracoccaceae bacterium | reverse complement strand
TTCTTAGGCTCAGCATATCGTCAGGGGTTGTCCTGTCAATCACCGTCTCAACTGCCGAGAGGCCTGCGCGGCCTATGCTTGCGCGGCCTTGCAGGGCTGTCCCGCGACATAGGTCTGCGCCACCGCCCGGTCGTCGCCCATGACCTGCAGGGTGAACAACTCATCCACCAGCCCGCGCGCACGCTCCATCCGCTGCGCCATCGCGGGGGGGGCGCTTGCGTCCAGCACCACAAGGTCGGCCTCGGTCCCCGGCTCCAGCGTGCCGATGCGGTCGGCCAGTCCCAGCACTTCGGCATTGCCGCGGGTGATCCAGTCGAAGGCGCGCAGCGGGTGCAGGCGCTGGCGCTGAAGTTGCAGCACCTTGTAGCCCTCGGCCAGCGTGGCGAGCATCGAATAGCTGGTGCCGCCGCCGATATCGGTGGCGATGCCGTTGACCAGCCCCGCCCCGCGCAGCCGCGCGTCGTCGAACAGCCCCGAGCCCAGAAAGAGGTTCGAGGTGGGGCAGAAGACCGGGCGGGCGCGCGCCTCGGCGAGTGCGGCCACCTCGCGATCGGACAGATGGATCGTATGGCCCAGCAGCGTGTTTTCGCGGAGCAGGTCGTAGCGCGCATAGATGTCGGTGTAGTCGCGCGCCTGCGGATACAGCTCGCAGGCCAGCGCGATTTCAGCGTGGTTCTCGCTCAGATGGGTCTGGATGTGGCAGTCCGGATGCGCGTGCGCGAGCGCCTGCGCGGCCTCCATCTGCGCGGGGGTCGAGGTGATGGCGAAGCGCGGGGTGATGGCGTAGCCGAGCCGTCCCTTGCCGTGCCAGCGGTTGATCAGGGCCGCGCTCGCGTCATAGCCCGATTGCGCCGTGTCGCGCAGCCCCTCGGGGGCGTTGCGGTCCATCAGCACCTTGCCGGTTATGAGCCGCATGTTGCGGGCCAGGGCCTCGGCAAACAACGCCTCGGCGGATGTGGCATGGACCGAGGCATAGGCGACCGCCGTGGTCGTGCCGTGCTCGGTCAGCCGGTCGAGGAAGCGCGCGGCCATTGTCGCGCAGAGGGCGGGGTCGCTGTAGCGGGTTTCCTCGGGGAAGGTGTAGTCATTCAGCCAGTCGAGCAGTTCGGCGGCCCAGCTTGCGATCACCTGCGTCTGCGGAAAGTGCAGATGCGTGTCGATGAAACCCGGCAGGACCAGATGCGGGCGGTGGTCGATGAGTGTGGCGCCGGTCGCGTCGAGCGTCGCGAAATCGCCCATGGCGCGGATGATTCCGCCCTCGATCAGCAGCCCGCCATCGGCGATGTAGCGGTAGCTGGTGTCGTCGTCCGGACCCTCTGGGCAGCGGGTGAAGGTGAGCAGCCGCGCGCGGATCAATGTCGGGTTCATGCAAGCGGCTTTCACATGCGTGCTGTCTGTGCGAAGGATGGTTTTGTGCAAGTTGTCGTATTTGTGCCAGCAATCGCCAGGGACTCCATGACCTCATGCGCCGTGGCCAACGCGATCATGCCGGGGTGCTTTTGCCCCCGGCCCGCCGCGCCGATGGGGCAGGTCAGGCGGGAGAGCGGCGCAGCGGGGTCGGTCTCGCGCGCGAACCGCTGGAACCGGGCGCGCTTGGTGGCCGATCCGATCAGCCCGACATAGGCCGCATCGCCGCGGCGCAGGGCCGCCAGCGTCAGCAGGAAGTCGAGCCCGTGGTCATGCGTCGCCACCACATAGGCGCTTGCAGGCGGCGCGGCAGCGATCTCGGCCTCGGGCAGGGGCGTCAGACGCGTGTCCACGGGGGCCGCGTTCTGCGCCAGTTCGGCCGCGCGCGGGTCAACGAGAACCACGCGGCAGGGCAGGGGGGCCATGATCTCGGCCAGCGCGCGGCCGACATGCCCGGCGCCCAGAATCAGTACTTGCGGGCGCGCTCCCTCGATCCGCGCCAGATGCGCGCCGCGGGCGGGCGCGTCCAGCCGGGTCAGCGCGATGCGCACCTGCCCGCCGCAGCATTGCCCGATCGAGGGCCCGAGCGACAGGTCCATCCGATCTTGCGCCATTCCCGCGCCCAGCAATTCGCGCGCGCGCTCGACGGCGCGGAGTTCGACCTGTCCGCCGCCGATGCTGCCTGCCGTCGCCGTGGCGGTCACGAACATCTCGGCCCCGGCCTCGCGCGGGACAGAGCCCTGCGCGCGGGTAATCTCGGCGCGGATGACCGGCGCGGCGCCGGTCAGGACCTCGCGCGCGCCCCTCATCCGCGCAGCCGCTCGACGGCCATCAGCACACGCTCGGGCGTGGCGGGGGCATCAAGTCGCGGGCATTCGCGGTAATCCGCGACCGAGGCCACCGCCATGCCGATCGCCTCGAACACGGCGATGGGCAGCATGAAGGGCGGCTCGCCCACGGCTTTCGAGCGTTTGATCGTGGGCCGGGCGTTCTCGGACCAGTCGGCCAGCCGCACGTTGAAGATGCGCGGCCGGTCGCTCGCCAGCGGGATCTTGTAGGTCGAGGGCGCGTGCGTGCGCAGCCGCCCCGCCTCGTCCCAGTGCAACTCCTCGCAGGTGAGCCAGCCCATGCCCTGCACAAAGGCCCCCTCGACCTGCCCCAGGTCAAGCGCGGGGTTCAGCGAGCGGCCTACATCATGCAGGATATCCACCCGGTCCACCCGCGTCTCGCCGCTCAGCGTGTCGATGCTGACCTCGGCGCAGGCGGCGCCATAGGCGAAGTAATAGAAGGGCTGGCCCTTTCCGGCGGCGCGGTCCCAGCTGATCTCGGGCGTCTTGTAGAAGCCCGCGGCCGAGAGCTGCACGCGGGCCATATAGGCAGCGTGGATGAAATCGTTGAAGGGGATGACCTCGCCCCCCACGGCAACGCGGCCGGGCAGGAAGGCGACGGCCTCGGGCGCTACGCCCCAGTGCCGGGCCGCGAACTCCACCAGCCGCGCCTTGATCTGGTCGCAGGCGTCGAGTGCGGCCATGCCGTTCAGATCCGACCCGGAGGAGGCTGCCGTGGCCGAGGTGTTGGGCACTTTCTCGGTGGTCGTCTTGGTGATCTTCACCCGCGCGAGGTCCACCTGAAACGCCTCGGCCACCACCTGCGCGACCTTGGTATAGAGCCCCTGCCCCATCTCGGTGCCGCCATGGTTCAGATGGATCGAGCCATCGGAATACACATGCACCAGCGCACCCGCCTGGTTGAACCATGT
>PXES01000031.1 GCA_003564655.1 Paracoccaceae bacterium | reverse complement strand
CTCGCCCGGGGCAAGGGCGGCGCGGTCCGTGAGCGCGTGAAACGCCGTCGTCACCCGGCAGCCCAGACCGGCCGCCAGCACCGGCGACATGCCCTGCGGCAGGCGCGTCAGGTTATGCGCGTGGGGCACGGCGATATATTCGGCGAAGGCGCCGGGTTCGCCAAAGCCGGGCAGGCGCTGGTCGGGGCAGGTGTTGGACACACCCGCGCGGCAGGACGGGCATGTCCCGCAAGCCAGGATGAAGGGCGCGATGACCTGCGCGCCGACCTCCCAGCCAGTGCGCGGCCCGGCGGCGACAACCTCGCCGCAATATTCATGGCCCGGAATCTGGCCCGGTTTCACCCGCGGGTGATGACCGCTATAGCCATGCCAGTCCGACCGGCAGATCCCGCAGGCCAGCGTGCGCAGCACCACGCCATCATCCTCGCAGCCGGGATCGGGCACGTCCTCGATGCTCAGATCCTCGCGGAAGCTGCGCAATATGGCCGCGCGCATGATCGGATCCTCCGGCGGTCAGGCGGACTCGACGCTGTAGCTCTCGATCACTGTATTGGCCAGCAGCGCCTCGCACATGCGGCGCGCCTCTGCCTCGGCGGCGGCGGGGTCATCCTCGGCCAGGTCCAGCTCGATCACCTTGCCCTGCCGCACCCCGTTCACACCGGCAAAGCCCAGCGCCCCCAGCGCGTGGCGGATCGCCTCGCCCTGCGGGTCCAGAACACCGGGTTTAAGGGGCACGAAGACACGCAGTTTCATGGGCAGACCTTCAGTTCATCAGCCGGGGCTTGATCGGGGTGGGCGATTTGGGCATCACGCCCAGCCGTCGCGCGACTTCGGAATAGGCATCGGTCAGATTGCCCAAATCGCGGCGGAACACGTCCTTGTCGAGCTTCTGCCCGGTCTTGAGATCCCACAACCGGCACGAATCGGGGCTGATCTCGTCAGCGACGATCAGCCGCTGCATGTCGCCGTCGAACTGCCGCCCGATCTCGATCTTGAAATCGACCAGCCGGATGCCGACCGCAAGCATCACGCCCGACAGGAAATCGTTCACCCGCACGGCCAGCGCCACCATGTCGTCAAGGTCCTGATGGCTGGCCCAGTTGAAGGCCAGGATCTGGTCCTCGGTCACCAGCGGGTCGCCGAGCTTGTCGTCCTTGTAGTAGAACTCGATGATCGGCCGGGGGAGCGCCGTGCCCTCCTCGATGCCCAGCCGCTTCGACAGCGACCCGGCGGCGATGTTGCGCACCACCACTTCCAGCGGGATGATGTCCACCGCGCGGATCAGTTGCTCGCGCATGTTCAGCCGCCGGATGAAATGCGTGGGCCCCCCGATCCCGTTCAGGCCGGTCATGAACAGCTCGGACAGGAAGTTGTTCAGAACCCCCTTGCCGTCTATCACGTCGCGCTTCTCGGCATTGAAGGCCGTCGCGTCATCCTTGAAATACTGCACCAGCGTGCCCGGTTCCGGCCCCTCATAGAGGATCTTGGCCTTGCCTTCGTAAACCTTCGTGCGGCGCGCCATCACCTTCTCCGATCCTGCAGGGGTCGTCCGCGCTATATCCCAGCACCGCCCCCATCGCAAGGCAGGCCGCGCCAGTGGGGATTTCGCCTTGCAGCGCCCCGTCCAAGGGGCCATATCTGACGCGAGGACACATTAGCCAAGAGGGCCGCAATGAGCACTTTCCAGGAACGCGAGCGCGCATTCGAGAATAAATTCGCGCATGATCAGGAGATGATGTTCAAGGCCACCTCGCGGCGCAACCGCAAGATCGGGCTCTGGGCGGCCGAGCTTCTGGGCCTGTCGGGCGAGGATGCGGCGAATTACGCGCTCGACGTGATCCGCGTGGATTTCACCAAGCCCGGCCATGATGTCGTGGTCGAGAAGCTGGTCGCCGATCTGGGCAACCGCGCCGACGAGGCGACGATCCGCGCCAGAATGGCCGAATACCTCAGCGAGGCGAAGGCCGAGCTTGCCGACGGCTGAGGCGCGCGGCCCACGATGACCGCGCCGGCCGCTCCCCTCGTGTTTCACGCCCGGCCCGCCTGCCCTGTCTGCGGGGCCACATCGGGCCGCACGATCTGGTCGGGACGGCTTACAGACGCGCAGATCGCGGCCCATCTCGATCGCTTTTTCTACAGCGGTGACTGGCGTGCCGCGCTGCCCAACGCCGAATTCGCCCTGAAGGAATGCGCGGGCTGCGCCATGAAGTGGCACCACCACGTGCTGGATGATGCGGGCCTCGCCGTGCTTTATGGCGCGTGGGCGGATGCCGAACAGGCGCGCCGGTTCGAGGCCGCGCATGTGCCCGACAAGGCCGATTCCTTCGCCCAGGCCACGCAGATGACCAAGCTGATCCTGCGCCTGCGCCACCTGACCACCCCCGGCACGCAGCCGCGCCTGCTGGATTTCGGATGCGGCGACGGCAAGTTCCTGCGGGTGGCCCGCGCACTCGGGCTGGAGGCGGTCGGCATCGATATCAGTGCCTCGCGCACGGCAGACATCCGCGCCGAGGGGCTGGAGATCCTGCCCGATCTGGACGCGCTGGATGCCGCGGGTCACGGGGCGTTCGATGCGATCGTGCTCTCGCAGGTGCTCGAACATGTGACCGACCCGCGCGGGTTGTTGCAGGCGCTTGTCGCGCGGCTGGGCTGTGGCGGGGTGCTCTTTGTCGCCGTGCCCGACACCAGCGGCGTCGCGGTTCCGGGCGATTTCCACCAGTTCACGCTTGTCCAGCCGCTCGAGCATATCAACGCCTTCGCACCGGGATCCCTGCGCGAACTCGGCCGCCGCGTGGGATTGCGAGCGATCCGCCGCCCTGTGGCGTTCATGACCACCACCCCGCGCGCTGCGCTGCGCACAGCCCTGAACTGGGTCTGGCAACCGGCCAGCACCGATGTGTTCTTCCGCAAGCCCATCGCCAGAGATGCCCGGCCACACCGCGTGCAAACATGAAAGGGCTGCATGATGCTGTTGCGGGATATGAATTTGCTTCACTGTCGCGACTGTGAGACACCCGCGCGGGTGCATCGGTCGTCCTTGCGCAGCCCATGGGCTTGCGGCAAAGCGGCGTGACGCAGCACCGGGAAAGGCATCTGATGGGCAATGCACTGAGCGATCTTCTGGCAACACGCGACTGGTTGCTGGCCGATGGTGCCACGGGCACCAACCT
>PXES01000009.1 GCA_003564655.1 Paracoccaceae bacterium | reverse complement strand
GCCACCCGCACCCCACTACCTCGTCGCAAGAAACCGCGCACACCCCGACAGCGCCGCGTAATCATCCTCGACCAGCGTCACCGGGAAGCGCGCGACCAGGTCCGAGAAGCGGCCCATGCTGGTGAACGCCGCCTCAAACCCGAAGGCGTCGAACCAGGGCACCATCGCGCGCGCCACGCCGCCGATCAGGTAGATGCCGCCGAAGGGCAGGGCTATCAGCCCCAGATCGGCCACCACCCGCGCGAGCAAGCGGACGTAATGCTGCCCCACGGTGCGGGCCAGCGGCTCGCCCGCTTCCATCGCCGCGATGATGGCGGCGGCGTCGCGGGCCTGCGGTGCCCCGGCCTCGGCGGCGTGGAAGGCGTAGAGCCGCTCGAGCCCCGAGCCCGCCAGCACATCCTCGACCGAGCCCATGCCACGCTGCGCCGCCAGCCACGCGCCGAGGCGGAAATCGAGGCTGTCCACCAGCGACAGGTGGATATGCCCGGCCTCGGCCGGGGGGACCAGATGCCCGCCACCGGGCAGCGGGTAGACGGGGGCGGCATTGACGCCGGTGCCCAGCCCGATCACCAGCTTGGTGCCGCCCGAGGGGGCGCCCGCGCGGATGCGGCGCAGATTGGCCTCGGGCAGGTCGGGCAGCGCGTGGCCCTGCGCCTGCAGGTCGTTGAGCAGCGTCACCGCGCGCAGCCCGCAGGCCTGCGCCAGCGCACCGGCCTCGATCCGCCAGCCGAAATTCGTCATCTCGGCCTCGTCGCCGCGCACCGGGCCGGCGAGCGCGATGGCGGCGCGTTCGGGGCGGGCGGAATGGCCGTCGAGATAACTGCGCAGGATCGCGTCCAGCCCCGGATGCTCGGCATTGCGGAACCGCGCGGTCGAGCCCGGCACCAGCGCGCCGCCCCGCGCCAGCGCGACGCGGGTGTTGGTGCCGCCGATATCGGCGACCAGCGCCGGAGTGTCGCTTGCTGCCATCACGTCTGCCTCGCCCCTGCCATCTGCCCCATACGCCGCGCCCGCGCCCCTTGGCAACCCGTCACCGCGGTGCAGGCCCTGTCGAGGCGCCCAGCACCAGCGCCGTCTCCATCAGCGCCGAGAGCGGCCCCGAGTCCGGGGCATCGACGAGCTGCAGCAGCATCGCCGCCGCGCGCCGTCCGGCCTCGCGCACGGACGAGCGGGTGGCCGTGAAGGTCGGTACATCGCCGTCATTGGGTAGGTAGGACAGCTCGTCATCATGGGTGATCACCGATATGTCGCGGCCCAGCTTCAGCCCCATGTCGCTGAGGCCGCGACGGATGCCATAGGCCACGATCATCGACGAGGCGAGGAAGGCAGTGGGCGGTTCGGGCAGTTGCACGAGTTCCTGCGCGGCGCGGTAGCCATAGGGCTCGGTCATCTCGGCATGGCGCATCAGCGCCGGGTCGGGGGTCAGCCCCGCCTGTTCGAGCGCGCGCAGATAGCCGTTGCGCCGCCGCGTGGCGAAATCCATCTCGGCCATGCCGTTGATCAGCGCGATGCGGGTATGGCCGAACTCGATGAGGAATTGCGTGGCGCGGTGAAACGATCGCTGGTTGTTGATGTCGAGCCAGGAATAAGGCTGGTTCACATCGCTGGTGCGGCCATGGACCAGAAAGGGTATCCCCAACTCGGCCAGCAGCGCGATGCGCCTGTCGCGTGTGCGCGGGCCATGCACGATCACCCCATCCACCGATCCGCGTGCCACCAGGTCGCGATAGGCGGCGGCCTCGGCGTCATCGGGGACGATGCGCAGCACCATCTCGTAGCCCTGCCGGGCGTAGGTTTCGCCCGCACCGGCGATGAAATCGGCAAAGACGGGGTTGACGATCTCGTGGCTCGTCGAGACGGGAATCACATGGGCGATGGCCTGCGCGCGGCCCGTCGCCAGACTTTTTGCGCGGGTGTTGGGGTGGTAGTTGGCGCGGGCGGCGGCTTCCTCCCCCCGCTGGCGGGTGGCGGCGCTGACCTCGGGAAAGCCGTTGAGCGCGCGGCTGACCGTCGTCGGCGAGAGCCCGAGCGAGGCTGCGAGTTGTTTCAGCGTGACGCCCATATTTCAGTCAAACCGTGTTGAGGCTGCGCGCCATTATGCAAAACCGGGGCGTGGTGAAAAGCCCCTTCTCTGGCCAGCGTTTTTCTGCACCTGCGAAAAGGCTGATATAATTCAGCGGGTTTGCTGCATACGGGATTGACAGCTTCCCGAGCATGGGCCACGGTGCGATTGTCCAAAGCGGTTTGGGGATTGCGATTCCAAATCGCTGGGATGCTGATCAGCACGCGCAAAAGAAATGTGCATAACAGAACGTCAACCTTGGGAGGATGACAATGAAATCCAGACTTTACGCAGGCGTGGCCACGCTTGCCCTGATCTCGGGCGGCGCCATGGCGCAGGACCTGATCATCGAACCGGGCGCCGAGGGCTTCAACTGGGACAGCTTCGAGGCTTTTGCCGAGGCGCATGATTTCTCGGGCGAGACACTCACCATCACCGGCCCCTGGACAGGTGAAGACGGGCGCATGGTCAACAACGTGATGGCCTATTTCGAGGCCGCCACCGGCGCGACCGTCGAGTATTCGGGGTCTGACAGCTTCGAGCAGGACATCGTCATCGCCATCCAGGCTGGCTCGGCACCGAACCTCGCCGTCTTCCCGCAGCCCGGTCTGGCCGCCGACATGGCCGCGCGCGGGGCGCTTGCGCCGCTGGGCGAGGAGACGGCCGAATGGATGGTCGAGAACTACGCCGCCGGCCAATCCTGGGTCGATCTTGGCAGCTTCCCCAACCCGGATGGCGAGACCGAGATGTTCGGTTTCTTCTACAAGGTCGATGTGAAGTCGCTGGTCTGGTACAGCCCCGACAACTTCTTCGACATGGGCTACGAAATTCCCGAGAGCATGGAAGAGTTGCTCGAACTCTCGCAGCAGATTGTCGATGACGGCGGCACGCCCTGGTGCATCGGGCTGGGGGCGGGGGCCGCGACGGGCTGGCCTGCGACCGACTGGGTCGAGGATATCATGCTGCGCCTGCACGAGCCCGAGATCTATGACCAGTGGATCACCAACGAGCTGCCCTTCAACTCGCCCGAAGTGGTCGAGGCGATCGAGACCTTCGGCACCTTCGTGCGCTCCGAGGGCTGGGCCGCAGGCGGTCCCGAGGCATCGGCAACCACCG
>PXES01000350.1 GCA_003564655.1 Paracoccaceae bacterium | reverse complement strand
TCCTCGGCGATGGTCGCGGCATCGACCACCCCGGCATTGCCCGCGCCGAGGGTCTGGATCGCTTCAAGCTCCCACATCCGCGTCATCGCGATGGCCAGTTCTGCGGTGACACGGGTATTGTGGTCCATCGCGGCCTTCAGGTCCTCCATCTGCGGGATCATCGTGACGAGCCGCTCGACGCGTTCGAGGGATTGGGCGGCCTCGGCATGGCTGTTCTGGGCGGCGGCCGACATGACGGCCCCGGTCGTGGCGCGGGTGGCGACACCTTCCGCGCCGGGATTGCCGCTGGTCGCGATCTCGCGCAGCGAGTCCTCGTCAAACCCTGCGCGCGCGAGCGCCTGTTCCATCTGCGTGCGCATGGGGCCCGCAGTGATGCACAGAAGGTTGCTCCAATCCCCTGTCTGGATGCCGCGGATCAGGCCAGGCAGATCGCTGAACTTGGCCTCGAGAAGACCGTCGAGGCCGTCGCCCATCACCATGCCGAGGATGCTGCGCGGCCCGGTGAGCGAGGCATACATCTCCTGCAGTTGGTCGAGCTGGTTCTGCACCACCTCAAGCTGCTCGAGCGCGTTGTCGAGAAGATCGGTCTGGATCCCGAAATCCTGCAGCATCTGCTGCAACTGGCGGATTTCCTGGGCGATGTTCTGGGTGTCGACCGTGGGCACGCCTTGTGCGCTCACAGGACCCGCAAGGGCGGTGACCAGCGCAAGCGTCGCAGCACCGGTGACAAGGGAACGGGACAAGCGCCTGATCATCGCAAACTCTCCAGGGTGAAATTCATGAACTGCCGCTCGGCGGCCTGAGCGGCGGCCATGGCGAGTTGCTCCTCGCTCAGCGGCTGGGTATGGGCGGCCTTGATACGGGTGCGGATCGCGACCAGCCGGGCAAGCTCGGCGCGCGCATATGTGTTGAGCGCGATTGCCTCGTGGATGTCTTCGGTCTCGCCGATGCGGCGTATGATGTCCTGAACCCGCAGGGCGGCGGCCTGGACGGAGACCAGCGAATAGTCGCCATAGACGCCTGCGCCGTGGGCCGAGAGGCTGAAGCTCGCGTTGGCCAGAAGAACCGGATCGATGGTGCCCAAAGCATCGATGCCCCCGACCGCGGCTAGGTAGCGATTATACTGCTGCGGGATGACCACGACGTAATGCTGAGTCTCCGCGAAGGGCGGCACACCGCCATATTGCTGCACCCTGCCGGGGCCCGCGTTATAGGCCGCCAGCGCGTGGATGATGTTGCCATCGAACATGTTCAGCATCTGCGCGAGGTAGCGCGCGCCGCCCGTGACCTGCAGCCAGGGGTCGTCGTAATAGGCCGGGTAGATCCCGAGATCGCCCGCTGTGCCGGGCATGATCTGGGTGAGGCCGAACGCGCCCACGGGCGAACGCGCGCCCACCTGAAACCGGCTTTCCTGCCAGATCAGCGCCTGCAAAAGGCAACGCCATTGCACGAGCGTGAGGCCTGCCCGGCTCACCCCGGGCAGACTATGGGTGTGGCGTGCGGCGCGGATGATCAACTCCTCCACCCCTTCGCGGGCATCGCCGAACATGCGGGCGGCGGCCGGGTTGTTGTCCTGGGGCGCATAGAGGCTGGCTGCGGCTGTGCTGACACTACCGGCCTCGCCCTGCCCTGCCTCAAGCCCCGCGACCGTGCCTGCGACGTCACCGGCGCGCAGGGTCATGGCGTCCATGATCCCGTTCAGGGCCGCGAGTTGTTGCCGTTCGATCTCGGCCAGTTCCTCCTCGCGGGTCAGGCGATCTTGTTGCAGCGCCAGATCCTGTTCGCGCTGATCGATGATCGCCTGCCGCCCCGCGAAAAGCCGCGCGTCAAAAGTCGGCACGCCCTGTGCGCTGGCCGGGGCCCCGAGCCAGACGCTGCAGGCGCCGGCGGCCGCCCCTGTCAGAAGTGCGGCGCTGGCCAGGTTTCGGATGCGGGCGGTGGTCATCGGATCAGCCGCCGGCCCCCAACATCACGAAATCGCAGGATGTATCGCGCCGGGTCGCGATCTCGCCGCTGGTCGAGACCGTCACCGCGGAGCCTGTGCGCGCGGGCGCATCGCGGAAGTTGAAGCAGTTGGCCTGACGGGACCCATGCTGCGCGCAGGCTGTCAGGGTCAGGCCGAGGCAAAGCAGCACGGCGCTGCGGATGATGGTACGGGTCATGTCACTCTCCAGAAATCGGGGCGGTCACGGTAATCGGGGCCGACGAGGGCCTCGCCTTTCTCCATGCCGCCAAGGATGGTCACGAGGGGGCCAAGGGCGCTGAGATCGGCATCGATCACCACCGCACCCCGGTCATCGCGCACGAGGGCCAGCCGCGAGGCCGAGCCGACGCCCAAAAGCACGTCGAGTTCCTTCTCGCTGAGGCCAAGCATCGCGTAATCCGCAGCCGAGGCGCGGATGTTGGGCAGGAGCACCTGGGTTGGTACCGCTTCCACGATGGTTTTGCCGGTGCGGGGGCGTTCAAGCTGGCTGGCATACTGGGTCATCATCACGACGACGGCGTTCTGCTTGCGCGCGGTCACCAGCCAGTTCGAGAGCCGCTCCGCGAAATACGCGTTGTCCAGCGCCTTCCAGGCCTCGTCGATGACGATGATCGTCGGCTTGCGGTCCTCGATCACCCGCTCGACCCGGCGGAATAGGTAGGAAAGGACCGCCATGCGTTCCCGCTCGCTCTCAGAGTCGAGGATGCCGGTCAGGTCGAACCCTGCGACGTCAGCGTCGGTGCTGCCCCCGATCTGGAACGTGTCGTCTGCGTTCGCCCCAAAGATCCAGCCATAGCGGCCATCGGCCGTCCATTCCTGCATCCGCTCGAAGAGATCACCTTCGTCATCGGTCGAGACGAGGAGCGAGGCGAAGTCCGACCAGTTTCGCAGCCCTGCGTTCCCGGCGCTGGCGTTCTGGCGCACGACCTCCTGCAGACGATTGGTCTGCACCGGGGTCAGAGGCCGGTCCCGGCGCTCGAGGAGGCTTGCGAGCCAGTCGGCCAGCCAGGCCTGACCGCGCGCGTCGATCTCGGTCTGTAGGGGGTTGAGCCCCGTGGGCCGCCCTGCCCGCACCGTCGAATAGCTGCCGCCAAGCGCGCGGACGGCCATTTCCATGCCGGCGCGATAGTCGAAGACAAAGAGCCTCGCGCCTGCGCGCCGGGCCATGGTCATCAGGAACGCCGCCAGGACGGACT
>PXES01000260.1 GCA_003564655.1 Paracoccaceae bacterium | reverse complement strand
GGTGAACGCCAGCATCGCCGCGTCGGTCTTGGCGATGCGCGCCTCGGCCCCCAGCACCAGCGTCGCGGCCATGACGAACCCCGCGCCCAGGCCCGCGCGCGGCCCGGCCAGCGTTGTCGCCGCCGCATGGGTCAGGAGCACTGCCGCCACCGCGCCGGCAAGCGAGGGCAGACGGTAGACCCAGGGCGCCGCCGCCTCGGGGCCGCCCGCGGCGGTGACGAGCGCCGCCTGGATCCAGTAGATGCCCACGGGCTTCTTGTGCCGCGCCTCGTCCTGAAAACGGATGTCGATGAGATCGCCGGTCTCGGCCATCTGCTTGCTGGCCTGGATGAAGCGCCCCTCATCGCGATCCGTCACCGACATGGTGAAGAAGGCAGGCAGCATGACCGCCAGCGTCAGCGCCGCGAGCAGCACCCGCACCCGCCACAGCGGCGCCTCTGCCAGCCGCGCCACTGACGCGTCGAGCGCGGTCAGCCAGTCGCCAAGGCCGGTGCGGTCCGCCTCAGAGGGCTTCGCGTCGTTCGACATGGATCAGCCACAGATTACGGGAATAGATGATGATGCCAGTGGACTGGCCGATGATGAACACCGGGTCCGCGCGCCAGATCGCGTAGCTCAGCAGCACGATCCCGCCACCCAGCGAAAAATACCAGAAGGCGATCGGGATCACCGACTTGCGCTGGCGCTCGGACGTGACCCACTGGATCAGGAAGCGCATGGTGAACAGAAGTTGCCCGGTCAGCCCGACCACCACCCACCAGAATTCGGTCCAGTCCCCGACATTGAGGACGCGCCAGAGGAATTCCATGTCAGTCTCTCACTTTCCGTCGGCCAGCGCGGCTTGCGCGCGCGGTGCCAGTTCGCGGCCGCGACAGCGCTTGCGCCGCCGGATCAGCCAGGCCACCCCCGCCAGATCGACGATGCCGACCAGCGCGCGACCGAGATTTGTGTAGTTGGACCGCCCCGCCCCCCGCGCGCGGTGGCTGACATCGACATGCTGGATCGACCAGCCGTCGCGGGCGAAAAGCGCGGGCAGGAAGCGATGCTGGTGGTTGAAGAAGGGCAGCGCCAGATAGGCGTCGCGCCGAAACGCCTTGAGGCCGCAGCCCGTGTCGCGCGTCCCGTCGCCCAGAACGCGCGCGCGCAGCCCGTTGGCGAAACCCGACGCCAGCCTGCGCGACAGCGTATCGCGCCGCCCCGTGCGCTGGCCCGCGACCAGCCCGAGGTCTTCGGGCGCGTCCCCTGCCAGCAGCGGCGCCACCAGTCGCGGCAGTTCCGCAGGCGGGTTCTGCCCGTCGCCGTCCAGCGTCGCGATGATGGCCGCGCGGGCGGCCAGCACGCCGCTGTGAACAGCCGCCGACTGCCCGCCGCCCGGATCATGCGCGATGACGCGCAGCCAGGGGCGGTCGGCCTGCAACCGCTGGGCGACAGCGCGGGTGTCATCGGTCGAGCCGTCATCGACGAGGATCGCCTCGAAGGGTGCGAAATGCGCGCCCGCCACGGCAATCTCGTCGACCAGCGGCGCGAGGTTCAGGGCTTCGTTCCGGAGCGGCACGACAATCGAGACGGTGACCGAATGTCCGGCGGCATCATGCATGAGATCTCGCCTTCTGAGCTTCGGCGTGCCACCCCGTAGCCCATCGCGTCGCTCAAGGTCAAGGGACCAGCCCCGGCTGGGGCATCACGCTTCTTGCACAGGCGATCGCGCGCCGATCCGTCGCTCGCCCTGCGCATTGCGCCATGCACCGGCGCGGGCCCCTCACTCCGCAGGCAGGCGATAGACGCGCCGGGCGTTACGGTGCGCGACGGCCTCTGCTTCCGCCGTCGAGAGTTGCGCCAGAAGCGCGCGCGACAGGTCGATCCACTCGGGCAGGCCCGAGCCCAGATTGACCACTGGCCAGTCCCCGCCCCAGACCATGCGCGCGGGCCCGAAACACTCCAGCACATGATCGACCCAGGGGCGCAGCGTGCCCAGATCGCGCGCGGCCGGGGCGCAATAGGCGGTTAGCCCCGACAGCTTGACATGCATGTTCTCGCATTGCGCAACCAGCCGGATCCCGGCGGCCCAGTCGTCGAACGCGCCCCCTGCAATATCGGGCACGCCACAGTGATTCAGCACCATCAGCGTCTCCGGGCAAGCCTCGGCCAGCGCGCGGGCGATGGGCAGTTGCCGCGCCAGCACGCAGACATCGAAGCTTTGCCCCCGGCGCCCGATCTCGGCCACCCCGGCGCGAAAGGTCGGGGTCTGCGAGACCTCGTCGGGGACCACATGCAGGACGCGGCGAAAGCCCACCGCGCCCAGGCTTGCCGCCTCGTCCAGCCAGTCGGTGAAGCCGGCCTCGTCCTCGGGGCGGCATGAGGCGATCTGCGCCAGCATCCCCGATCCGGGCTGGCGCATCAGATCGGCGAAGAGGCGCGCCTCGGTCTGATAATCGGCGTCATCCACGGCGCATTCCATGAACACGGTCCCGGCAATGCCGCGTCCTTCGGTCAGCGACTGGTAATCCGCGACCGTGAAATCCCCCGTCGCAAGCGCGTCGATCCCTTCGGTCCAGCCATAGCCCAGCCGGTCGCGATAGATCAGGTGCTGATGCGTGTCGATGAAGTCCATGGCGTGCCTCCCCCATTTTGCGTTGTGCGGCGCGGGCTCAGGTATTCGCCCAGCCGCCGTCGATCACATGCGCCTGCCCGGTGACAAAGGCGCTCTCGTCGCTGGCCAGCCACACCACCAGCGCCGCCACCTCTTCCGCCGTGCCGATCCGGCCCATGGGCTGGCGGGCGATGAAGGCCGCGCGCGCGGTGTCATAGTCGCCCATGGCCGAGATCCGGTCCTCGAGCGACGGGCTCTGCACGGTGCCGGGGCAGATGGCGTTGCAGCGGATGCCTTGCGTCACGAAATCGGCGGCCACCGACTTGGTCATGCCGATCACGCCCGCCTTGGTGGCGCCATAGACAAAACGGTTGGGCGCGGCGATGATCGAGGACGCAACCGAGGCCATGTTGATGATCGACCCGCCACCCGCCTCCAGCATCCCCGGCAGGAAGGCGCGGATCATGCGATACATGGCCGTCATGTTCAGATCGAGGTTGAAGGCCCAGGCATCCTCGTCACAGTCCAGAATGGTGCCATGCGCGACAAAGCCCGCGCAGTTGAACAGCACATCGGGTGCGGGCAGATCGCGGGCGGCCTGTGCCACGGCATCGGCATCGCGCACGTCCAGCACGCGGGTTTCCAGCGTCAGCCCCTCGGCCTCGTCCGCCAGCGCGGCCAGCGTGTCGGGGTTGATGTCGGTGGCGATCACACGCGCCCCCTCGCGCGCCATGGCCAGCGCCGAGGCGCGGCCGATCCCCTGCCCTGCGGCGCTCAAAAGCGCGGTCTTGCCGGTCAGTCGTCCCATGTGTCCTCCTTCATGCGTTCAGACCGGCAGGCAGGCCGGGCCGATCGGTTCGAAACTCTTGTAGGTCAGGATGAATTCCTGATGGCCCAATACCTCGGAGGCGCTTTGTTGCCCCGACGCCAAGGCACAGACGAAATCGAAAATCTCGCCACCCACCTCGGCGACCGAAGCCTCGCCCTCCAGTATCCGCCCGGCGTTGATGTCCATGTCCTCGGAAAGGCGGCGATACATATGCGGGTTCGCGGCGATCTTGATGACCGGCGCCAGCGCCGAGCCCACGACCGAGCCGCGCCCGGTCACAAACAGCGTGCAATGCGCGCCCGAGGCCATCATCTCGACGATCTCGGCATTGTCCGAGATGTTGGGAAAGCCGAAGCGCACCTCGCCGTCAGGCACCACATCCATCAGGTAAAGCCCCCCGCGCGGCGGGATGTCGCCGGGCTTGATCAGGCCCGAAATGGGCGACTGGCCGGATTTCATGTAGGCGCCCAGCGATTTCTCCTCGATGGTGGTCAGCCCGCCCTCGGCATTGCCGGCGGCGAAGCTGCCGAAGCCCAGGGTCGCGTAGTAGCGCGCGGCCTTCTCGACACTGGCGCGCAACTCTTCTGCCAGCGCGGGCGTGGCGGCGCGGGCGGCCATGATCTCCTCGCAGCCGATCAGTTCGCCGGTTTCCTCAAAAATGCAGGTGGCGCCTGCCGCGACCAGCTTGTCGAAGGCCACGCCCGCCGCCGGGTTGCCGGTGATCCCCGATGTGCCGTCCGACCCGCCGCAGACCGTGCCCACCACCAGTTCCGACACGTCCATCGGCACGGTGGGCGCGGCGGCGAGTTCGGCGGCCCGCGCGCGCACCCAGCCCTGCCCGGCGGCAATGGTGCTGCGCGTGCCGCCCGCGTTCTGGATCACCAGCGTTTCCACTGGGCGCCCGCTCTCCGCCACCACGCGGGCCAGGCGTTCGCGGTCGAAGCTTTCGCAGCCCAGCGAGACGATCATCACCGCGCCGACATTCGGGTGCGTGCACAGCCGTTCCATCATCTTCTGCGCGTAGGGGTTGGGAAAGCAGCCCGGAAAGCCGATGACATGCGCCGCCGCGCGGTCGATCCCGGCAATCTCGCGGGCGACGTGATGGGCGCATTCCACCAGATAGGCCACCGCAATCACGTTGCGGATGCCCTTGCGTCCGTCGCTGCGCGGATAGCCGCGCAGGGTGGTCGCCTTGCCATGGGTCGGCTGGCGGGTGTCGGCTTCGATGGTGTCGCTCATGTGGTCGTCTTCCCCTTGTCCGAGGCGGCGTCGCGCGAATGGGTGGGCGTGTAATCGCTGCGCAGGTTGTGAAGATGGACATGATCACCGGGCGCGATGTCAATGCGGGCCGATCCGATGGGTGCGCCGTATTTGATGACCCTCTCACCCGCCGCGACCGGCACCCGCGCGATCTTGTGGCCCAGCCCCAGCGCCACCGGAACCGTGATGCGGTGGCCCTTCACCTCCATCACCTCGCCCGCCGCCACCTGATCACGCAGCACATAGACACTGTCGCCGGGCGACAGCAGCAGCAGGCGCGGGTCGGTGGCACTCTGAGCCATCAGAACTTTCCGTGTTTCAGATAGGCCTCCTGCGGGTCCATGCCCTCGAGGATCGCCTTGCGCACCATGCTTTCGGTGTTCATGGCCGTCTCGGCCGCGTCGATCACGGCGTCCAGCCGCTCGCCCGGAATGCGCACCATCCCGTCACGGTCGCCATGCAGCCAGTCGCCCGGGGCGATGCGCACATCGCCGATCATGATCGGCACCCCGGTCGCCACGGGCAACCACATGCCCACCACATCGCGCGGGGTGTGATGCGTGCCCCAGGCGCGGAAGCCCAGCCGCAGCAGGAAATTCGTGTCGCGCAGCGCGCCATCCACCACGCAGCCCGGCACGCCCTTGCGGTGCAGCGTCTCGGCGGACAACTCGCCCATCTGCGCCACCAGATGCGCATGCGGCTGGCAGGTCCAGACATGCCCGCCGGGCGCCTGCGACAAGAGCCCCGTCCAGGAGAGCAGCGTGTCATGCGCGTCCGCCGTCTCGTCCAGCCGCCCCTCGATGGTGAAGGCCGGGCCGGTCAGCACCGCCTCGGGCTGCAAGGGGCGGATGCGCGGCGGCAGGGTGAAGTTGCGCAGCCCCATGGCGCGCATCACGTCATGGATGACCGAGGTATAGCAGCCCTCCAGCCGGGCGATGCGCGGATCGGGGGCGGGATCAGTCATGGTGGAACACCTCTTCCATCATCGCCCACCACTCGCCCTCCTTGCGGGTCTCCAGCGGGGCCTGACAGGGCATGCAGACATCCCACCACTCCTGCGTGCGGGGGTCGGCGGCCATCTTCGCGGCGTCAGCCTCGAAATCCGTGCCCACATATTCCCAATAGCCGAACAGCAGGTTCTCGGGCTCCTTGAGGAAGATCGAGTAGTTGGTGATGTTGCATTCGCTGATCTTGGCGAGGATATCGGGCCAGACCTCGGCATGCAGGCGCTTGTAGGCCTCGATCTTCTCGGGCTTGAGCCCGATCACCATTCCCATGCGTTGCATCGCTCAACCTCCCTTGTTGATCGTGGATGTGCTGCCCGCCACGGCGCGGGCGGCGATGGCCTGCCAGTCCCAGTCGATCCCCAGCCCCGGCGCCTCGGGCGCGTGCGCGCGGCCCGCCCGCAGGTCCAGCCGCGAGGTGGTGATCGCGTCAAGCTGGGGGATGTATTCGAGCATCCAGCCATTGGGCACCGCGCAGACGAGGCTGACATGCAGTTCCATCAGGAAATGCGGGCAGACGGGGATGTTGAACGCCTCGGCCAGATGCGCGACTTTCAGCCAGGGTGTGATACCGCCGATACGCGCGGCATCGACCTGCACCACCGACGCCGCGCCCCGGTCGAGGTAATCCTTGAACTGGCTGGCGGAATAGAGGCTCTCGCCCACCGCCACCGGCACGCGGGAATGGGCGGCGAGGCGGGCATGGGTGCCGACATCGTCGGCGGGCAGAGGTTCCTCGAACCATGTGATGCCGTGCCGCGCCAGCATGTCGGCGCGCATCATCGCCTCGTTGAGGGTAAAGGCCTGATTGGCATCCACCATCAGGTGGAACGCGTCGCCCACCGCCGCGCGCACGGCACCCAGCCGGGCGCCATCCTCGGCCAGATGCGGCTTGCCGATCTTGACCTTGGCCCCGGCAAAACCCTGTTCCTGCACCGCGCGAGCGTCGTCCACCAGCGCGCCCGCGTCGATATGCAGCCAGCCGCCCTCGGTCGAATAGACCGGCACCGAGGGTTTCGCCCCCCCCGCCATGCGCCACAGCGGCAGCCCCGCACGGCGGCAGCGCAGGTCCCAAAGCGCGGTGTCCACCGCCGCCAGCGCCAGCGAGGTGATGGCGCCCACCGCCGTCGCGTGGGTGGCAAACAGCAGGTCGCGCCAGATCGCCTCGACCTCCTCGGCCTCGCGCCCGATCAGGCGCGGCGCGAAGGTCTCGCGCAACAGGCTCATCACCGCCCCGCCGCCGGTGCCGATGGTATAGGCGTAGCCGGTGCCTTGCGCGCCATCGGTGTCGGTGATGGTCAGCAGCGGGGTTTCCTGGCTGACGAAGCTCTGGATCGCGTCCGTCCGCACCACCTGCGGCGGCAGATCGACCATCGTCAGGTCAATGCGCGCGATCCGGGCCATCAGTCGGCCTCCAGATTGCGGCCCGTGTCCGCGTCAAAGAGATGCGCGCGGGTCAGCGCCACGCGGCAGGTCAGCCGCTCGCCGGGGGACAGCAGACGCGGGCCGTAGAGCTTGGCCAGCACCTCCTGCCCGGCAAGGCGCGAATAGATCAGGCTCTCCATGCCCAGCGGCTCGGCGATATCGACTTCGAGGTCGATGGTATCATGTTCGCCCTCTTCCAAGAGCCCGTGCCCCTCGGGGCTGATGTCATCGGGGCGCACGCCGAGGATCAGCTTCTGCCCGGCGCGCACCCGCTCGCGCAACCGGGTGGGCAGCGCGATGGCGGTGCCGTCGCCCAGCCGCAGCCGCCCGTCATCAAGCGTCGCGGGCAACTGGTTCATGGGTGGCGAGCCGATGAAAGCCGCGACGAAGGTGTTGGCCGGGTGGTTGAACACCTCCATCGGCGTGCCGACCTGGTCGATATGCCCGTCGCGCATGACCACGATCCGGTCGGCGAGCGTCATCGCCTCGATCTGGTCATGGGTGACATAGACAATGGTGCTGGCGACCTTCTGGTGCAGCTTCTTGATCTCGGCGCGCATCTGGCCGCGCAGTTTCGCGTCGAGGTTGGACAGCGGCTCGTCGAACAGGAACGCATCGGGGTGGCGCACGATGGCGCGGCCCATGGCGACGCGTTGGCGCTGCCCGCCCGAAAGCTCGGCGGGCAAGCGGTCGAGCAACTCCGACAGACCGAGGATTCCCGCTGCCTCATCCACGCGCTCGGCCACGACCTTCTTGCTCTGCCCCGCGATCTTCAGCCCGAAGCCCAGATTGTCGCGCACGCTCATATGCGGATAAAGCGCGTAGTTCTGGAACACCATCGAGATGTTGCGCTTGCGCGGCGGCAGGTCGTTGACCAGCCGCCCGCGGATGCGGATCTCGCCGTCCGAGATATCTTCCAGCCCCGCGATCATCCGCAGCGTGGTGGATTTGCCGCAGCCCGACGGCCCGACCAGCACGACGAATTCATTGTCGGCAATCTCGAGGTCGATTCCGTGGACGACCGGCGTGCGGCCGTAATTCTTGACGACTTGCTTGAGCGATATCTCGGCCATCTCTACCCTTTTACCCCGCCGAAGGTCAGCCCACGGATGAGGTGTTTCTGCACGAGGAAGGTCAGGATCAGCGCGGGCACGATGATGATCACGGCCATCGCGCTCATGCCGGCCCAGTCGATGGTGAATTGCGCGGTGAAATCCATCAGCCCCACGGGCAATGTCTTGGAATCCGTCGAGCGCGTCAGTTGCGCCGCCAGCGCGTATTCGTTCCACGAGGTCAGGAACGCAAACACCCCCGCCGCCGCGATACCGCCCTTGGCCAGCGGAAACTCGATCTTCCAGAAGGCCTGCCAGCGCGTGCAGCCATCGACCTGCGCGGCCTCGGATAGCGACATCGGGATCTGGCGGAAGAACCCGTCGATCAGCCAGATGGTGAACGGCACGTTGAGCGCGATATAGACGATGATCAGCCCCATCTGCGTGTCGATGATGCCAAGGCGGCTCCACAACATGAACAGCGGCAGCGACAGCGCGATGCCGGGCACGGTGCGGAACAGCATCAGCGACAGGAAGAGCGAGTTCTTGAACCGGAAGCGGAAGCGCGCGAAGGCGTAGCCCCCCGCCATGCCGATCACCAGCGCCACGAAGGTCGAGGTCAGCGCGATGACCACCGAGTTCATGAAATACGACCCCACCGGGATCGCCACCTGCGCGTCGCCCAGCCCGAAGATCTTGGCGAAGTTGTTGAAGGTCAGCCGCTCGGGCACCCAGACCGGCGGGCGGGCGAGGATCTCGCGGTTGGGGCGGAAGGCCGAGAGCACCACCCATAGCCCCGGAATGCACATGATGACCATCAACAGGAATGTGGCGATCCACAGCGCCACCGCCTGCACGCGTTGTCTGACAGCCCGGCTCATTCCGCGCCCCCCATGTAGCGCCGCGCAGCCATCAGCTTGCGGAAGAAGAACACGGTGAAGGCGATGGAGAGAAGCGTCGAGACATAGGCCATGGCATTGGCCTCGCCCATCCGCGCGTTGTTGTAGCCAACCCGCGCGATCAGCGTCCACAGCAGTTCCGTCCGCCCCGCCGGCCCGCCGCCGGTCATCACATGCACGATGTCATAGGCGCGCGCGACATCAAGGCTGCGGATGGTCATGGCGATGAAGATGAACGGCATCAGGAACGGCAGGGGGATGTGGCGGAACACCTGCCAGGAATTGCAGCCATCGACGCGGGCGGCCTCGATCGGGTCGCGCGGCATGGCGAGCAGGCCCGCCAGCAGCAGGATCGCAAAGATCGAGGTGGACATCCACACCTCGGCCACGATGATCGAGAACATCGCAAGCTGCGCATCCACGAGCCACGGAATCGCCCGATCGATCAGCCCCAGCGATTGCAGCGCGTTGTTCACGATGCCGATATTGTCGTTGAAGATGAACTTGAACTGGAACCCCACAAGGATGGGCGAGAACATCATCGGGAACATCATGATCGTGCGCAGGGTGCGCTGGCCCCAGGTCAGCTTGTTGATCAAGAGCGCAATGCCCAGCCCCAGCAGAAGCTCGACATTCAGCGCGATGGCCAGAAACAGGATCGTGCGCCAGAACGCCGCCCAGAAGGCCGCGTTGTCCCACAGCCGGATGTAGTTGCGCGCGCCGATATAGATCTCGATCGATTCGGGCCGCGTCAGCCGGTAGGGCGTGAGGCTGGTGTAGAAGGAAAACGCCAGCGGCATCGCCACCACGAACAGCATCACCGTGAACGCGGGCAACAGCAGCACGAGGGGCGCCAGAGTCGTCTGGCGGGTGCGGATCGCTCTGAACATGTCGGGTCCCTGCGGGGGCGGGGCCGGTCGCGTGACCGGCCCCGCGAGTGGTGCTTAGCGGTAGCCCGCGTCTTCCATGATGATCAGCGCCTCGCGCGCGGCCTTGTCCAGCGCGTCCTGCGGGCTCATGTCGCCGACCATGGCCGATTGCAGCCGGGGCCAGAGTTCGTTCGACACCTCGATCCATTCAGCGATCAGCGGCGGCGTGAAGGCATCCTCGGTCATCGAGGTCTGGAAGGTCTCGAACACCTCGGCGAGGAAATCGTCCCCGGCCTCGCGGAACTCGCCCATCGCCGTGTCCCAGACGGCGGTGCGGGTGGGCAGCAGGCCGCGCCGTGCCTCGACCATCTGGCGGTCATGGTCGGTCAGGAAGGTGATGAAGGACGCCGCCGCCTCCTTGTTGTCACAGGTCTCGGTGATCGAGAAGGTGTGGCTGCCCGACCAGCCGGTGCGCAGCCCGGCCGAACCCATCGGCGCGCGGGTCACCCCGACATCGCCCGCGATGGCCGACTCGTCCTCGTCATTGAAGAACGCCGCCCAGCCCGCCCAGTCGAGGTTCAGCGCCACCGACCCCGAGGCGAAGCCAAGCCCTGTGTCATCCCACAGGTAGTTCGGGACACCCGCAGGCACGACGCCCGCGTCATAGAGATCGACGAACCACGACAGCGCCCGCACCCCGGCCTCAGAGTTGAAGGCGGGTTCCCAATCGTCAGTGAAGAGCTGCCCCCCCTCGGCGACCAGCATCTCGTAGAAGCGCCCGGTGATCGCCTCATCCCGGCCCACGAACTGCGTGCCGAAGAAGTTGGGCGGATCGGCGAAGAACATCGCCTGATCGCGCACCTGCTCCCAGGTCTCGGGCGGGGCGAGCGGGTAGCCGTATTCGGCCTCGAATGCGGCGGCGTTCTCCTCGTCCTCATAGAGCGAGCGGATGTAGAACAGGTTCGACACGTCCGAATGGCGCGGCAGTTGCACCAGCCGCCCGCCAACCGTCGAGTGTTCCAGCACCAGCGGCACGAATTCGGCCAGCACATCCTCGGAAATCAGCTCGCGCAGGTCGGTATAGATATTGCCGTATTGCGGCGCGAAACTGGTGTGGTTCGAGCCCACGCACCAGTTGAGCGTGCCCGCGGCGATGTCCTGCTTGATCTCGCGGTCAAGCTCGAAATGGTTCTGCCGCGAAAGGATCTGCACGGTGGCGCCGGTCATCTCTTCCCATTCGCCGATTTCCGCGTAGAGCGGTTCATACTGCGCGCCGCCGATCAGCTTCACGCGCAGCGTGTAGCCGTCGAAACTGCCGTAATCCATCTCGGCGGCAGCGGCCCCGGCGATCAGCGCCACGGCCGACACCCCGAGTGTCAGTGCCTTGAACGAGCGTTTCATGTCCTTCCTCCCTTGGTTGCCATGCGGCGGGCTTGCGCCCCCCACCCATGTCATCGCGCAGCACCCCGCGCGATAATCTCTGCCTGCGATGCCGCCCCTTCGGCATCATCAAGCCCGAATTCCGCGATGATCGCTTCGCGATCCGCCCCCAGCCCCGGCGCCGCGCGCGGGCTGGCAAGCGTCTGCCCGTTCACGCGCAGCGGGCCGCGCGTGGTGCGCAGGTCCACCCCCGGCCCGGCGATCGGCTGCAGCATGTCGAGGCGCCGGAACGCCTCGGTCGCCATCAGGCCGGGCCAGTCCAGCACCTCGGCGCACCAGATGTCGGCGGGCTGCAGCACGTCGAGCCAGGCTTGCGTCGTCCGCCCCTCCATGGCCCCGGCAATCAGCGCGCGGATCGCGTCGCGCTCGGTCATCGCCTTCTCAGGCGCATCGCAATAGGGCTTCAGCGCGGGCAACTCCAGCAGATCCGCCAGCCGCTCGAGCGACGGCGTCATTGCCAGCGCCAGCCAGCCATCGGCGGTGCGGTAGACGCCATAAGGCGCGCCCAGATAGGCATGCGCACCCCCCGTCGCGGCGCGCTGCGGCAGCCGCCCGCCATCGTTGAGATAGGTGGTCAGCACCTCGAACTGGAAGTCGATCATCGCCTCGAGCAGGCTCGTCTGCACATGCGCCCCGCGCCCGGTGCGAAAGCGCCCCACCAGCGCCGCGAGCACGCCTTGCGCCAGCGCCGCGCCCGCCAGCATGTCGGCCACCGCGAGCCCCATGGGCATGGGCGGGTCGTCGCGGCTGCCGCTGAGCCACAGCAGCCCCGAGCGCGCCTGCGCCAGCAGATCCTGCCCCGGCAACCCGGCCCAGGGCCCGTCCTCGCCATAGCCCGAGATGGTGCCATAAACGATGGTGGGGTTGAGCGCGCGCACCGCGTCAGGGCCAAAGCCCTGCCGCTCGATCACGCCGGGGCGGAAGTTCTGGATCATCACATCGGCCTGCGCCAGCAGGCGGCGCAGCCGTGCGCGGTCGCCCGCGTCGCGCAGATCGGCGGTGAAGCTTTCCTTGTTGCGGTTGATGGCGTGAAACAGGCTGTTGGCGCCGCCGATATCGGTGTCGGACAGATACAGCGTGCGGCACAGATCACCCACGCCGGGGCGTTCGATCTTGATCACCCGCGCGCCCAGATCGGCCAGCTTCAGCGCGCAATAGGGCCCGGACAGGAATTGCGAGAAATCGACGACGACCAGCCCGTCGAGCGGGCGTCCCTCCTGCGCCAGCGGGATCATGCGCGCGTCTCCCGATAGAGCTGGTCGAGTGCGTCGAGCGTCTCGGCCTCGGGCACTTCGCCCTTGAGACACGCCTGCACCACATCGCCCGCGCGGTCCTGCAACGCCATGTAGCCGTTGTAGCGCGGGCGCAGCCAGGCAGTTTCGTGCGTCTTGCGGGTGTTGGCGAAGAAGTCGCGGCAGGCGGCGTTGCAGGCCGGGTCGTCCCAGGCCACGGCATTGCCCGGCTGGCCACCGGCCTCGAAGAACAGCCCCTTCTGGCACTCGGCCCCGGCGATCCAGAAGGCATAGTCCAGCGCCGCCTAGGGGTGGCGGGTGAAGGCCGACAAGGCAATCCCCGTCCCGCCCAGCACCGTGCCGCGCGGGCCGTTCTCGCCAAAGCCCGGCGCATCGGCGAACACCAGCGGATGCGGGCAATAACCGTCGCGGCTGTAATTGGTGTAGCCATAGCCGAAGGGCGAGTAGGCGGGCGCGTCGGCCTCGAACCCCATCCAGTCATAGATCGCGATGGGGTCGCACTGAAAGCAGCGCGGGTTCAGATGCCCGGCCATCTCGCGCATCGCGCCCAGCACATGCGCGCCGTGGTCGCGCGCCATCAGGCGCTCGGGGTCTTCGGCCACCGGGTAGCCCAGATTGCGCGCCAGCCCGAACAGCGTCATCAGCGCATTGATCGGCACCAGCGCAAAGGCCACGCGCCCCTGTGCGGCCAGCGCCAGCGCATCCTCCCACCGCGTGGGCGCAGCCTCCTGCAGGTCGGGGCGAAAGGCCGCCACGGGGGTCGCCGCGTCAATCGCCAGCCCCCATTGACGCCCCTCGAAATTGTAGGAATCGTGCGAGCGACCCAGCGACTGCGCCGCCAGCACCGCCAGATCGTCGTCATGCCCGCGCCCGTCCAGCGACAGCAGGTTCCCCTCGGCCGCGACCTCGCCCACATGCGGGTGGTCGATCACCATCAGGTCATAGGTATCGGCCATCTCGCGGATCGGCCGGTCGGCGAAGGCCTGGAGCGAGCGTTTCTCCCAAGTGATGGTGACGCCCGGGTTGCGCCGCGCCCATTCTTGGGCGGTGGCGACCATCGGGTCATAGCCGCGCGCGTGGTCCCAGGTCATGCCGCGCAGGGTGATCTCAGCCATGCTTGCCCGCCTCCCGTTCAGCGCGCAGGGCAGCGACTTCGTCTGCATGGGCAGCGGGGTCGCGGTAAAGCGCGGTCAGCAGATGCTCGGCATAGAGCACCTGCTCGCCCTCGCCCTTGAACACCGAATAGCTGACCCGCAGCTTGCCCATCGTCTCGTTATGGACCTG
>PXES01000236.1 GCA_003564655.1 Paracoccaceae bacterium | reverse complement strand
CTGAAACGGCCCGGCATTCTTGGCCGTGACCTTGCGCACGGCATCACGCAACACGGGCATCGGGGCCGACCTCGCTGAGTTGCAGGCGAAAGGCGTCCATGGGGCTGTCGAGCGCCATGACGTGATTGAGGGCGAACTCGAAGACCGGGCCGCGGCTGGTCTGCGCCGGGGAATAGGGAAAGGCAAAGGTAGGCAGCGGTTCATCCTCGGTCAGCGGCATGTGCAGCATGAAGGGATTGGCCAGACGCCCGATCTCGTCGGCGAGGTCCTGCGTTTGCGCCGTGATCAGGCACAGCGCACCCACCTCGGCGGGCTGGCTGACGCGGGTTTCCAAGGCACCCAGCGCCGCATTCACCCCGATCAGGCGAAGCTCGATGCTGAAATCCGCCGAGTCTAGGCCAAGCTGATTGGCGACATGCGCCTGCAGCGTGTCCACCAGCTTGTCGGCCCAGGCCTGCGCGTGGGTGACGTAGCGGGCCTCACGCAGGATCGCGAGCAGCATGGTCTGATACCCGGCAAGCCGCGCGCCCTCGAGCTTGACGGTGTAGGGGCCGGGCACCCATTCGGACCCCTCTACCCGCACGCAGCGCGCATCCAGCGCCTGGTAGCGGGCGCCGCTCACATCCAGATAGCCGCCCGGCTCATACAGGCGGAAGGGGTCGCTGTTCTCATACAGCATGTGGGCGGAGACAGTGTGCGGCGTGCAGGCGGCCTCGGGCGCCATCGGCTCGACCTCGAACCCTGTCCGGTCGAAGGTCACGCGGATGACGCCGCTGCCGGGATGGGTGGAGCACAGCGCGCCGCATTCGGCAATCTTGGCACCGTGCCAGCACGCGCCCGGATGCGCGCCCCGCGCCAGCGGCAGGGCGGCGATGATGGCGGTGTCGGTGGTGCGTCCGGCGATGACGATATCGGTGCCGCTGTCCAGCGCGGCCTGCACCTGCTCGGCGCCCGCCAGCGCCACGATATGCGCCATGCCGTGCAGGCGCTCCGCGTCGATGTCAGGCGCGGGCGAAAGCGGCGTGACCCGCCCCGCCGCCAGCCGGTCCACGACGAATCCGGGCGCCTGTTCGCAATACAGCCGCGCCACGCGCAGGGTCTGGCCAAGCTCGGCGGCCAGCTCGCAGGTGATGTCATACATCCAGTCGACCGTGCTGTCGGTGCCGCTGGTGCCCGCCGTGCCGATGATCAGCGGCACCCCAAGCTGCGCGCGCGCGCGCATCAGCGCGCGCCATTCCGCCTTGCTGACGCCGCGCGAATACTTGGACTGCCCGGTGCCCAGCGAATGCGGCCCGCTGTCGGTCGAGCCGCCGTCGATGGCGATGGCGTCGCAGCCCATCGCCACGCCACGGTCGAGCGCGGCCTGCGAAAACCCCAGCCCCAGAACGCCCGAGGGTACAAGAATGGTGGTTGGCATGGCTCCTCCAGACACTGCTCTTACCAGCACGAGCCGCCGGGCGGCAATGGGTTGACAACTGCGGGCGCGCCCCGGACACTCCAACGCCGCGTGCGCTTCAACCGCCGGGAGGGCGGCGTCACAACACAACAGCGCAACGACAGGACAAGAAATCCACGGGAGGAGATACAAGATGAGCTTCAGAACGACGATTGCGGCGGGTGCCGCCGCGGCGATGGTGCTGGGCATGGGCTCGGCCGCCGCGGCCGATGACTACCCCACCGGCACGATCAACTGGGTCATCCCATTCGGCGCGGGCGGCGGGTCCGACCGGCTGTCGCGGATGTTCACCGCCGAGGCAGAGCATCATTTCGGCGGCGCCTCGCTGAATGTCGAGAATCACCCCGGCGCGGGTGCGGTGACCGGCTGGCAGCATGTGCTCAACCAGCCCGCAGATGGCTACACTGTCTTCAACGCGACGCCCACGCCCGTCATCTCGCTGCTGAGCGAGGAGGATTCGCCGATCGATCCGGGCGAGATCGATATCCTCGGCTATCTGGCGGCCTTCGCCTCGGTGCTGGTGGTGCGCGAGGATGAATTCCCCGACTGGGACAGCTTCGTCGAGGCGCTGAACGAGCGCCCGATCACCATCGGCGGCACGAATGCGCTGCTGCTGGGCGCGGCCAATGTGATCGACCAGGCCGGGGCCGAGGCGATCTATGTGCCCTATGGCAGCACGGGCGAGTCGGTGACCGACTTTCTGGGCGGGCATATCGATGTGGCCGCGGTGACCGAATCCACGGCGCTGACCATCGTGCCGGAAAACGGCATCGCGCTGATGAACACCTCCAGCCTCGCGCTGCCCGATGACGTGAACGAGGCGCTTGGCAACCCGCCCATGGCCACGGATCTGGGCTTCTCGGGGCTCGCCTTCCCGCGCTGGGTCGGCATGCACCCCGACACGCCCGAAGACATCAAGGCCACCTTCGCCGAGATGTTCGAGGCTGCGGCCACGGACCCCGAGGTTCAGGCCGTGTTCGCCGACGCTGGCGAGCCGATCATCTTCCTCAACCGCGAGGAGGCGGCGGCCGATTACGAGGCCATGGTCGAGACCATGCGCAACACTCTCGGTCTCTTGCAGTAATGCATGACGGGCGGCGGCCAGCGGTCGCCGCCCCATGCGAGATCCGGGGAGGGGCAGCATGAGCAGCTGGTGGCGCAGCAATCAGGCGATCGGGCTGTATCTGGTGCTGATCATCGGCGCGCTGTTTGCCTATATCTGGTTCCAGCCCTGGACACACCGGATCATGCGCGACGGCTTTCGCCTGGGCATGATGCCGATGATCGGGCTCGGGCTGATGATGATCTGCGCGGCGGCGATGCTGGCAGACCCGCTGCGCCGCGAAACACCCGATGCCTTGCAGGATGCGCGGGTCAGCGACGCCTGGCTGCCCGTCATCATGCTGGGCGCCATCGCGGTGTGTTTCTGGGCCATGTCCTGGCTGGGCTTCGTGCTGGCCGCGCCGCCGTTCCTGTTGGCCGTCATGCTGTGGTTCGGACTGCGGCCGGTGCGGCTGGCGGTGATCCTGGCGGTGGTCGTGCCGGTGGTGGTGTTCGGTTTCTTCACCTTGCTTGGCGTGCGGCTGCCGCGCGGTGTGCTGGCGGGCTTTTTCTGACATACGGCTAACGGAGACCTGCGAATGCAGATCGAAGCCTTCTACGACGCGTTGGCGCTGGTCTTCACTGTCAAGACACTGTTCTGGCTGGTGATCGGCATTTTCCTGGGCGTGGGTCTCGGGGCCATTCCCGG
>PXES01000321.1 GCA_003564655.1 Paracoccaceae bacterium | reverse complement strand
CCCATCGCGCGAGGGTGAAGACAACGCGGAAAGCATGAGCATTTCCCCCGAAGGCCGCACAGATTGTTATCAAAGCGTCGCAATTCAGGCGCCCTCGCCGCGCGAAGGGGCGTTGCGCGTTTCACCTCGTGCACAACGGCGCGATGATCACGGCGGTTTGAACAGAAACCGAAAATACGCTCGGCGCGCCCTGGCAACGCATGCGCAACCGTCGGGCATCAAGGGTCTGAGTCGCGACGGACGGGGCATTCGGAAAAATTCGGTACGTTTCTTGCGCGATACCTCGCCGCATGCCGTTTCAACACAGGAGAAAGCAACACATGACGAAAACCAGACTTCTCGCCTCTGCGGCCGCGGTGGCTGTGCTGACCGCAGGACCCGCCCTCGCGGATTGCACGATCAAGGTCGGGGTGCTTCATTCGCTTTCGGGCAGCATGGCGATTTCGGAAACGACGCTGCGCGACGTGATGCTCATGATGGTGGAGCAGCAGAATGATGCCGGCGGCCTGCTCGGGTGCGAGCTGGAAGCGGTGGTGGTGGACCCTGCCTCGGACTGGCCGCTGTTTGCGGAACTGACCCGGCAGCTGATCACCGTGGACGAGGTCGACGTGATCTTCGGCGCCTGGACCTCGGTGGCGCGCAAGGCCGTGCTGCCGGTGCTGGAAGAGCTCAACGGCCTGATGTTCTATCCCGTGCAGTATGAAGGCCAGGAAAGCTCGCGCAACGTGTTCTACACCGGTGCCGCGCCCAACCAGCAGGCGATCCCGGCGGTGGATTACTTCCTCGAGGAACTGGGCGTCGAAAGCTTCGCGCTGCTGGGCACCGACTATGTGTATCCACGCACCACCAACGCCATCCTCGAAGCGTATCTGATCGACGCCGGCATCGACCCCGACGATATCTTCGTCAATTACACCCCCTTCGGCCACTCCGACTGGTCAACCATCGTGTCGGACGTGGTGGCAATGGGCGCTGGGGGCAGGCAGGTGGGCGTGATTTCGACCATCAACGGCGACGCCAATGTGGGCTTCTATACCGAACTGGCAGCGCAGGGGATCGACAGTTTCGACCTGCCGGTGGTGGCGTTCTCGGTGGGCGAGGAAGAGCTTTCGGGCCTCGACACCTCGCGCCTGGTCGGGCATCTGGCGGCGTGGAACTACTTCATGTCCGCCGATACAGAGGCCAATGACGAATTCATCGCCGCCTGGCACGAGTTCATCGGCGATGAGAGCCGCGTGACCAACGACCCGATGGAGGCGCATTACATCGGCTTCAACATGTGGGTGAATGCGGTCGAGGAGGCCGGCACCACCGATGTCGATGCCGTGCGCGAGGCGATGTGGGGCCAGGAATTCCCCAACCTGACCGGCGGCATGGCGGTGATGAACCCCAACCATCATCTGTCCAAGCCCGTGCTGATCGGCGAGATCCGCGCTGACGGGCAGTTCGACATCATCAGCCAGACCGAGGAAGTGGCCGGCGAGGCGTGGTCGCCCTTCCTTGAGGAAAGCGCGACCCTGACCAGCGACTGGCAGGCGCTGGAGTGCGGGATGTTCGACACCGCGACCGAGACCTGCGTGCAGCTGACCTCGAACTACTGAGGTCCCTCGGAGGCCTGCGCGGGCGGGGGCCAGCCTCCCGCCCGCGCGCCCTGCTTCGAAAGACATGCTTATGCCGTGCCGCGTCCTGACCGTGACCTTTGCCCTGTTCCTGCTGTCGCTCTGCCCCCCCGCGCCTGCGGCCGCGCAATCCGACACCTCGCTGCAGGATGTGCTGCAGAGCGTGCAGGAGGTTGTCGCGCGCCCCTCGCGCGCGCAGGTGGGCGCGGTGCTGGACGCGCTGCAGGCAACCGATGCGCCCGGGACCGCCGAGTTCCTGACCCGCTGGGCCGCGCGCGAGGTCTATGAGCGCCCCGAGGACGGGCTGTTCTTCTATGCGCGCGAAGGCGAGGATCGCACACTTACGCTCATCGATCTCGAAACCGGCGACGAGGCCGGCGAGGTCACCACCCGCGACGTCAACCAGATCCGCGTGAACGCCGGTGTGCGGCGCGAGATCGAGGGCGCGCTGGTCACTTTCGAACTGCTGGCCCCGGACCGCGACCGGCGCCTTGCCGCGGTGCGCACTATCGCCCGCACCCCCGAGGCCGAGCACATCGCCGCGCTGGAAACCGCGCTCGCCGCCGAGGACGACACAGCCGTCGCCGACCGCATGGCGCGCGTGCTGGATTTGCTGAACGCGCGCTTTGCCACCGACACGGCTACGCGCGTGGCCGCCATCGACGGACTGTCGGGCGACATCACGACCGAGGCGCGACGGGCGCTCAACCAGATCCTGAGCACCGAGTCGCTATTCGCAACCGAAATTCCCGAAGGCACCAACGTCGCGCGCATCCGCGTCCCGGGCGAGGATCTCGACCTGATCGACGCATATGCGCGGCTGGCCGACGCCGATCTGGTGCCGCAGCGCCCGGGCCGCAACGCCATCCGCGACGCACTGCGCGCCAATGTCACCGACGGCGCGGTGGCGGGCATTCCCGTCCACCTGCTGGACACCGAAGAGGTGCGGCGCGAGGCCTATCGCGCGCTGCAGGATGAAGGGCTCGTCCCCCCGCTGCCGACGCAGGAAGAGATGGATGCAGCAGTCAGCGAATATGTTTTCTTCAACGCCTATCTGGAACCGGATTCGGGCGTGACCGATGCCGCGCGCGCCGCGCTCGACAGCACCCGGACCAGCATCGGGGTGTGGCAATTCGTCAACATTTCGCTCGATGCACTGTCGCTGGCCTCGATCTTCTTTCTGGCCGCCATTGGCCTCGCAATCACCTTTGGCGTGATGCGCGTGATCAACATGGCGCATGGCGAGTTCATCATGATGGGCGCCTATACCGGCTATGTGGTCCAGACGATGATCCCGAATTACACCACATCGCTGATCGTGGCGCTGCCGATGGCGTTTCTGGTGACTTTCGCTGCCGGGGTGGCGATGGAGCGCACGGTGATCCGGCACCTTTACACACGGCCGCTGGAGACGTTGCTCGCGACCTTCGGCATCTCCATCGCGCTGCAGCAACTGGCCAAGAACATCTTCGGCACGCAGGCCCGCCCGCTGACCGCGCCGGACTGGCTGGCCGGATCGATGGCGTTCAACGATGTGGCCTCGATCTCGACCATCCGGGTGGCAATCATCGTCATGGCCATCGCCTTTCT
>PXES01000278.1 GCA_003564655.1 Paracoccaceae bacterium | reverse complement strand
TCCGCGTAGATCCGGTTGCGTTCGGCATCGGCCTCGCCGCGGATGATCTCGGCCTCGCGGCGCGATGCCGAGACAAGCTCGATCACCGTCCGGTCGGCCAGGGCGCGAACGCGCTGCGCGGCCTCGTTCCCGCGTGCGCGCTCGTCCGCGGCCTCGCGTTCACGCTCGGCGCGCATCCGGGCAAACGTCGCCTCGAGGTTCTCGCGCGGCAGGTCGGTGCGGGTCAGCCGCACGTCGATCACCTCGATCCCCAGCGTCTGTGCCTCGCGCCGGGCCAGATCGCGGATGCGGTTCATCAGCGCGGTCCGGTCTTCGGAGAGCACGGCATTCGACGGCACTGACCCCAGCACCTCGCGGATGGCGGCATTCATGATGCGGTCCATGCGGCCCTGCGCGGCGCGTGCGCCGTCCACGCCCACAGCCTCGCGGAAGCGGCGCACATCGGTCAGCCGCCAGCGCAGGAAGGCGTCGACCACCAGCCGCCGGTCATCGAGCGGCGTGACTTCGAGCGGCTGGGTCTGCAGCCCGAGGATACGCGCGTCATAGCGCACGACGTCCTGAATGAAGGGCAGCTTGAACCCCAGCCCCGGTTCGGTGACTTCCTGTCTGACCTGACCGAATTGCAGAACCAGCACGTTCTCGCGCTCGTCGACCACGAAAACGGACGACAGCGCCGTGATGCCTGCAACGACCAGCACCCCAAGCAGGATTCCGGATTTCTTCATGAGTGTGCACTCCTCGTAAGGCGGTGTTGGTCGCGCGCCCGGTCACATCCGGGGCGAGCCATGTCGCGTGTCGTGGCGCCGGGCTGCTCGCTCCGGTCGCCAGCGTATCGGGTTGCGGTGCAGGCCGACATCAGTTGCCCCCCCGCGGCGCGCGCTGCAACTGGTCGAGCGGCAGGAAGGGCAGAACGCCCGTGCCACTGCTTCCGTCGCCGGTCGCGGTGACGTTGTCGAGGATGGTCAGGCTCATGTCGCCGAGCACCCGCTCCATCGTCTCGAGATACATCCGCCGCCGGGTCACTTCGGGCGCGTTCACGTATTCGGTATAGACCGACACGAAGCGCGCCGCCTCGCCCTGTGCGTTGTTGATCACCTCGGCGCGGTAGGCCTCGGCCTCTTCCTGAAGCTGGGCGGCCTGACCGCGCGCCTGTGCCAGAACGCGGTTGGCATAGGCATCGGCTTCACGCTCCAGCCGGTCGCGTTCCTGCCGGGCGGTTTGCACGTCGCGGAAGGCGTTGATCACCTGCTCGGGCGGGTCGGCCTTGTCGAAGTTCACCCGGATGACGTTGATGCCCGACTCATAGCTGTCGAGTAGGTCCTGCACGGCGCCGCGCAAGTCGGCGGCAATGGCGCCCCGGTCCCGGTTGAGGATTGGCGAAAGTTCCGAGCGCGCGATGATGTCGCGCATCCCCGACTCGGAGGCCGCGCGCACCGTCTCGCGCGGGTCGGCGAGGTTGAACAGGAGGCGCGCCGGGTCCGAGATGTTCCAGACCACCTGGAACTCGATATCGACCACCGCCTCGTCCCGGGTCAGCATCAGCCCCGTGTCAAGCGTGCTGCGCCCGGTGCCGACCTCGGTCACGCGCTCGGTCGTCACCTGCACGATCTCGTGCGAGACGACCGGCCAGGGCGCGAAGTTCAGCCCCGGCTCGCCGATCTTGTAGAACGACCCGAACAGCAGCTCGACCGAGCGTTCCTCGGGGCGCACCGTGTAGATCGATGCAAAGCCCCACAGCGCGACCAGTGCCACAAGTACAAGCGACACCCCGCGCCGCGAAAAACCCGGCCCGCCCGTGCCGCCGCCATTGCGGCCGCCACCGCCGCCGCCCATCAGGACGCGCAGTTGTTCCTGGCCTTTCTTTACGATCTCGTCGATCTCGGGCATCTGGGGCTGATCGCCCGGCCCGCGACCGCCGCTACCACTTCCGCCGCCGCTGCCGCGGTTGCCACCACCCCGGTTACCGCCGCCGCCCCACGGCCCGCCATTATTCCCAGACATCTGGACTCCACTTCGCTATGTTCGCACTGCATGTCGGACAGGGTGGCATGCGCCCCCCCGAAATCAACCCTTAATCGTTGTAGCTGCGGGTGGCTGTCCGCATTGTGACCAGCTCTTCCGCCGCGGTCGGATGCACGGCAAGCGTGCGATCAAACTCGGCTTTTGTGGCCCCCATGCTGACGGCGATCCCCGCAAGCTGGATCATCTCTCCTGCGTGATCCGCGACGATATGACATCCTAGCACCTTGTCGGTCCGGCGACAAACGATGAGCTTCATCAGGGTGCGCCCCTCGCGCCCGATGAAAGCGGTGCGCATCGGCCGGAACGCAGCGGCATAGACATCGACCGGGCCAGCGTCGCGCGCGGCCTCCTCGCTCAGCCCGACAGTGCCGAATTCGGGCTGGGTGAAGATCGCGGTCGGGATCAGGCCGTGATCGAAATAACGCGGGTTCGCGCCGAACACCGTATCGGCAAAGGCATGCCCCTCGCGGATGGCGACCGGCGTCAGGTTGGCACGGTCGGTGACATCGCCCACCGCATAAATCGACGGAATCGCCGTCTGGCTGTAGTCATCCACCGGGACCGCGCCATTGGCGCCAAGCTCGAGCCCCAGCGCCTCGAGCCCCAGCCCTTCGGTGTTGGGCTTGCGCCCGGTCGCGAAAAGCACCGCGTCGAAGGTCTGGGCGGCGCCATTGGTGGGCTTGACCCAGGTGCCCCCCTCGCGGCGCTCGATCTCGAGGATGTCGGTGCCGCAGCGCAGATCGATGCCGTTCGCCACCATCTCGGTGGCGATCATGCCGCGCGCCTCCTCGTCAAACACGCGCAGGATCTGCGCGCCGCGATAGAATTGCGTCGTCTTGACCCCCAGCCCGTTGAAGATGCCCGCGAACTCGCTGGCGATATATCCTCCGCCCACGATCAGGATCGAGCGCGGCAGGCGTTGCATCTCGAACACCTCGTTCGAGGGCATGCCCCCCGCATCGCGCCATTTCTCCGGCACGACCGGGCGACCGCCCGTCGCGATCAGGATATGCCTGGCGCTGAAGGTGCGGCCATCGGCGATGCGCACCTCGTGGGGGCCGACAATCTCGGCGCGGCAGTCGTGAATCTCGACATTCGAGCGGTCGAGATTGTTGCGATACGCCCCCTCCAGCCGGGTGAGCTCGGCGCGCAGGCGGGTGTGAAAGGCGGCCCAGTCAAAGCCTGCGATCTGCGC
>PXES01000224.1 GCA_003564655.1 Paracoccaceae bacterium | reverse complement strand
GCATTTCGGGCGAGCGAGAGGAATGGCATCATGAGCGCGGCTTCGGCGAACGAGATGTGGGGCGGGCGCTTCAGCAGCGGCCCCGACGCGATCATGGAGGCGATCAACGCCTCGGTCGGCTATGACCAGCGCCTCGCGCCGCAGGATATCGCGGGTTCGCGCGCTCATGCCGCCATGCTCGCGGCCTGCGGGATCATCACGCCAGAGGATGCCGCCGCCATAGACGCAGGCCTCGTGCAGGTGGGCGAGGAGATCGCGCGCGGCGAGTTCACCTTCTCGCCCGCGCTCGAGGATATTCACATGAATGTCGAGGCCCGCCTGCGCGAGATCATCGGCCCTGCTGCGGGTCGCCTGCACACCGCGCGGTCACGCAACGATCAGGTGGCCGTGGATTTCCGTCTCTGGGTGCGCGACCAGTGCGACGCCGCCATCGCCGGGCTCGATGCGCTGATGCGGGCCTTTGTCGCGCAGGCCGAGGCCGGTGCCGACTGGGTCATGCCCGGCTTCACCCATCTGCAGACCGCCCAGCCCGTGACCTGGGGCCATCACATGCTCGCCTATGTCGAGATGTTCGCCCGCGACAAGGCGCGCTTCCAGGACGCTCGCGCACGGATGAACGAATGCCCGCTGGGCGCGGCGGCGCTGGCGGGCACCTCGTTCCCCATCGACCGCGCGATGACGGCCGCGGCGCTGGGGTTCGAGCGGCCCACCGCCAATTCGCTCGACTCGGTCTCGGACCGTGATTTCGCGCTGGAATTCCTCTGCGCGGCAGCGATCTGCGCCACGCATCTGTCGCGCTTCGCCGAAGAACTGGTGATCTGGTCCTCGGCGCAGTTCCGCTTCGTGCGCATGTCGGACCGCTTCTCGACCGGCTCCTCCATCATGCCGCAGAAGCGCAACCCCGACGCCGCGGAGCTGCTGCGCGCGAAACTCGGGCGCATCCTCGGCGCGACGATGGCGCTCTTCACCGTCATGAAAGGGCTGCCGCTCACCTATTCCAAGGACATGCAGGAAGACAAGGAGCAGGTCTTTGATGCCGCCGACACGCTGATGCTGGGGCTCGCGGCGATGGAGGGGATGGTGCGCGACTTGACCGCCAACCGCGCCGAACTCGAAGCCGCCGCCAGTGCGGGCTTCTCGACCGCCACCGATCTCGCCGACTGGCTGGTGCGCGCGTTGGGCCTGCCCTTCCGCGACGCCCACCACGTCACCGGCGCGCTGGTCAAGCTGGCCGAGGATCAGGGCTGCGACCTGCCCGATCTGAGCCTTGATCAGATGCAATCTGTCCATGGTCAGATCACCGAAGCGGTCTATTCTGTGCTGGGTGTGCAGAACTCGGTCGCAAGCCGCACCAGCGCGGGCGGCACCGCGCCCGAGAATGTCCGCACCCGCGTGGCCCATTGGAAAGAGGTTCTCGGATGAAATACGCCTTGCCCGCCCTCGCCCTGCTGCTTCCCGCCTGCGGCGCCGAGGCCCCCCCGCGCGCGCCCGAGCCCGCCCCGGCAGCGGGCGTCACGATCGGCGGCGAGGCCCGCATCGGGGTGAGGGCGACCCTGTGACCCCGCTGCGCCTGACCTATCTGGCCCTTGCCATCTGGGGCACGATCCACCCCATGTACTGGTTCATCACCTGGTTCATGGAAAACGAATGGTCGATCATGGCGATGGTCGACGCCTGGCACGTCAACGCCGCCACCTCGGGGCTGGTATGGGATCTGACCGTCGCCGCCGTGGCGCTGACGGTCTTTATCCTCGCCGAATGCTGGCAGAGGCGCCGCTGGCTGGGGCTGCTGGCGATTCCGACCATCTACTGCATCGGCGTATCCTGCGGGTTGCCGTTCTACCTCTTCCTACGCTCGAGCCCGTCCCAGACCCGCTGAATTTTCTTGCCCCAAATACTCCCGCCGGAGGCACGCGCCGCTGCCCCGACCTTGCCCGGAAAGCGCCCCTGATGGACCATTTCATCTATCGCGACGGTATCCTGCACGCCGAGGATGTGCCCCTGCCCGACATCGCGGCCCGGGTGGGCACGCCCTTCTACTGCTACTCGACCGCCACGCTGACCCGGCATTTCCACCTCTTTGCCGAGGCGCTGGCGGGGTTGGATCACCTGATCTGCTACTCGGTCAAATCGCTGTCGAACCAGGCGATCCTGCGCGTTCTGGCCGATCTTGGCGCGGGGATGGATGTGGTGTCGGGCGGCGAATACCGCCGCGCGCTGGCCGCTGGCGTACCGGGCGACAAGATCGTCTTCTCGGGCGTCGGCAAGACACGCGACGAGATGGCCTTCGCACTCGCCCACGGTATCCGCCAGTTCAATGTCGAGAGCGAGGCCGAGTTGCTCGCCCTCTCCGAGATCGCCAGCGCGATGGCCACGACCGCCCCCATCACCCTTCGCGTGAACCCGGATGTGGATGCCAAGACGCACGAGAAAATTGCCACGGGCCGCAAGGAAGACAAGTTCGGCGTGCCGATCGCCCGCGCGCGCGAGATTTAGGCGCAGGCCGCGCGCCTGCCGGGGATCGAGGTCGTGGGCGTGGATGTGCATATCGGCAGCCAGCTGACCGACCTCGCACCGTTCGAGGCCGCGTTCACCCGGATCAGGGAACTGACCCGTGAGTTGCGCGGCGATGGCCATGTGATCCGCCGCCTCGATCTCGGCGGGGGCTTGGGCATCCCCTACACGCACTCAAACGAGACCCCGCCGCTGCCGCTTGAATACGGCGCGATGATCCGCCGCGTGCTGGGTGATCTCGATGTCGAGGTCGAGATCGAGCCGGGGCGCCTGATCGCCGGGAATGCCGGTATCCTCGTGGCGCAGGTCATCTATCTCAAGGCCGGCGAGGGGCGCGATTTCCTGATCCTCGACGCGGCCATGAACGATCTGATTCGCCCTGCGATGTATGGTGCGCATCACGATATTGTCCCGGTCCGCCAGCCCATCCCCGGCGTGGCGCAGCGGCCCGTCGATATCGTCGGCCCGGTTTGCGAATCGGGCGATCCCTTCGCCAGGCAGCGCGCCATGCCGCCGCTCGCGCCCGGCGATCTGGTCGCCTTCCGCTCGGCCGGGGCCTATGGCGCTGTGATGGCGTCGGAATACAACACACGGCCCCTGACCCCGGAAATCCTTGTCCGTGGGGATCACCATGCCGTCATCCGTCCGCGCCCGAGCTTTGACGAGATCATAAACCGCGATAGGTTGCCCGCGTGGCTGCTCGACAGCCGCGAACCATGACAGCCGCCGCGGAGACCTGATGATCCTGCGCAGGACGCCCGACCCGAACCCCGCCCTGACCCGCGCCTTGCGCGCGACGCTGGCAGGGCTCTGGGCCGAACGGCTGGCGCGCTGCCTCTGGCCGGCGATGACACTGGCGCTGTTGGGCATGGCGGCGCTGGGCTTCGGCGTTCAGGACATTGTGCCGCCGCTCGTGGCGATGTGGGGGGCGGGCGCGCTGCTGCTTGCGATTGCCGTGGCGCTCGGGCTGGGAGTGTGGCGGCTGCAGATCCCGACTCGTGCCGATGCCGCGGCACGGCTCGACCGCGCGATGCCGGGCCGCCCGCTTTCGACCATGGCGGATGTGCAAGCCATCGGTGCGCGTGACGAGGCGTCGCGCCAGGTCTGGTCGGTGCATCTGGCACGGATGCAGGCGCGGCTGATGCAGGCGCGCCCCGTCCCGGGGGATCTGCGCCTCGCGCGGTACGACCGTTACGGGCTGCGCTACATCGCATTGACGGGCTTCGCCGTGGCGGTGATCTTCGGCTCGCCCTCGCGCGTGACCGAGTTTACCGAGATCGCGCAGATCCCCTCGCGCGCCGAGGCCGTCGCCCTCGGCCCCTCGTGGGAGGCCTGGGTCCAGCCTCCGCCCTATACCGGGCGACCGAGCCTCTATCTCAACGAGGTCGATCGCTCCAGCCTGCAATTGCCGCAGGGCAGCCGCGTCACTGTGCGCTTCTACGGCCAGCAGGGTGTGATGTCAGTGCAGGAGAGCCTGTCGGACCGGGGCGAATTCGACCCGGAAGCGATGGCGCAGGATTTCGAGGTCGAGAGTTCCGGCCGATTGAGCATCCGCGGCCCTGCCGGGCGCGACTGGGAAGTGGTGGCGCTGATCGACCAGCCGCCCGAGGTTGAACTGCGCGGCGTGGCCCAACGCGAGCGCGGCGGGCTGATGCGACAGGACTTCACGGCGACCGATGATTACGGCGTCACGGGTGGCGAGGTGCGGGTGGAGTTGAACCTTGATGAGGTGGATCGCCGCTATGGCCTTGCGCTCGACCCCGAGGAGCGGGACGCGCTGACCGTGTCGCTGCCGATGCCATCCTCTGGCTCGCGCACCGAGATCGAGGACGCCTTCATCGAGGATTTCTCCGAACACCCCTGGGCCAATCTGCCGGTCAAGGTGGCCTTCACGGTCGAGGATGCGCGTGGCCAGACCGGCGAGACCGACGCCGAGGCGATGACCCTGCCCGGGCGGCGCTTCTTCGACCCGATGGCCGCGGCGGTGATCGAGCTACGGCGTGATCTGCTGTGGTCGCGCGAGAACGCGCCGCGCGTGGGCGAGTTGATGCGCGCCATCGGCCATCGCCCGACCGAGGCCTTCCGCTCGCCCGAGGCACGCATCCGCTATACCGAAAGCCGCGATCTTCTGCTGGCGAGCCTTGATGCGGGCGAGATTGACAGTGAAACGCGTGATGATCTGGCGCAGCGGCTCTGGAACCTCGCGGTGCTGCTGGAAGAGGGCGAGCTGGCCGACGCGCGCGAACGCCTGCGCCGCGCGCAGGAGATGCTGGACGAGGCCGTGCGCAGCGGTGCCGACCCGTCCGAGATCGAGGAGCTGATGCAGGAGTTGCGCGAGGCGATGCGCGACTACACGCGCCAGTTGGCCGAACAGCCACGCGAGCGGGGCGAGGCGCCCCCCGATGGCGAGCGTATGGAGATCACGCAGGACCAGATCCAGGAACTTCTCGACCGCATCCAGGAGTTGATGGAAGAAGGTCGCATGGACGAGGCGGCGGAGCTTCTGGCGCAGCTCAATGAATTGCTGGAGAACCTGCAGGTCGCCGAAGGGCAGGGCGGCGAAGGCGGCATGCCCGGCGATGAGGCAATGGAGGGTCTGGGCGAATCGCTACGCGAACAGCAGGAATTGTCGGACGACACGTTCAGCGACCTGCAGGATCAGTTCCGTGATGGTGAGCCCCAGCAGGACGGCGCCGAGGGCGATGACGAGGGCGAAGGTGAGGGCGGACGTGGCAACGATCTGGCCGACCGCCAGCGCGGGCTTGCTGATCAACTGCGCGACCAGCAGTTGCAGCCGCTGCCCGGCGAGGGAACGGCAGAAGGCGACGCAGCACTCGAGGCGCTGGAGCGTGCGCAGCGCGCCATGGAAGAGGCCGCCGAGGCGCTGGAAGAGGGCGAGACCGGCGAGGCGCTGAGCCGTCAGGCCGATGCGATGGAAGCCATGCGCGAGGGCTTGCGCGCCATGGGCGAGGCCCGCGCGCAGGACCAGCGCGAGCGCGGCGAAGGGGACGATCAGGCAGCGACCGAGACCGGCGATGGCGAAGGGCGCGACCCGTTGGGCCGGGCGCGCAACGAGGGTGGCGAGGTCGGCACCGAGGACAGCCTGCTGCCCGGAGACGAGGTCTATCGCCGCGCGGAAGACCTACTTCAGGAGTTGCGCCGCCGGTCGGCTGAGCTCGACCGGCCCGAGGCAGAACTCGACTATCTGCGGCGTCTGCTCGACCGTTTCTGACCCCTGCCCGCACCGCAGGGACGGCGCGCCCCACCCGCCCACCCGCGCGCCGTCCCTGCGGTGCGGGCAGGGCGCGGTTGCCATAGGCTCACCGCATCCCGGAGGTTGGTTCGGGTGCCTGGCCCGGAAAAATTGCTTTTCAGCCAGCCGAACACGCTGCCGTAGAATGGGCGAGCCGCCCTTTCCCCGCCGACACGCCGACAAGCCGAGCTTCGACTGTCTGCCCCCTGCCTGGAGCCCACCGATCAGCGCGAGGGTGGGCGGGTGTGGCGCGCTGTTCGTCGGGCGCGGGCAGGGGGTGGGAACGCAAAAGCCCCGCCGTGTCGGGCGGGGCTTGATTGCGGAGGGTCGCGGCGAAGATCAGTTCTTCGCGTAGAATTCCACCACCAGGTTCGGTTCCATCTGCACAGCGAAGGGCACATCGCCCAAGGACGGCGTGCGCACGAAGGTCGCGGTCATCTTGGAGTGGTCGACCTCGAGATAGTCGTGCACGTCCCGCTCGGCGAGGCTGACGGCCTCGAGCACGATGGCGAGTTGCTTGGACTTGTCGCGCACGGCGATCACGTCGCCCTCGCGCACACGGTAGCTGGGAATGTTGACCCGCGCTCCATTCACCGTGACATGGCCGTGATTGACGAATTGACGAGCCGCGAACACCGTGGGCACGAATTTCGCGCGATAGACCACGGCATCGAGGCGACGCTCCAGCAGGCCGATCAGGTTTTCGCCAGTGTCGCCCTTGATGCGCTCGGCCTCGGCATAGATGCGGCGGAACTGCTTTTCGGTCAGGTCGCCGTAATGGCCCTTGAGCTTCTGCTTGGCCTTCAGCTGGGTGCCGAAATCCGACAGCTTGCTCTTGCGGCGCTGGCCGTGCTGGCCGGGGCCGTATTCGCGGCGGTTGACGGGGCTTTTCGGGCGGCCCCAGATATTCTCGCCCATGCGGCGGTCGATCTTGTACTTGGCAGACGTGCGTTTGGTCACGGCTGATCTCCTTCATATGCGCCTGCGGCGCGTTGCGAAGGGCGTTGTCCTCTCCCGGGTCGTTCCGGGCGACAGGCGACCTCTTGCGAGGGCCTCCAACACCAATGAAAGAACCCGTGGCCGCAGCCTCGGGCTTGGCGCGCTTATACGGGCGGGCGCACTGGTGTCAATGCCGATCAGGCAGCCAGCAGCGCGGCCTCGCCGGAACTGAGGCAGCGCCGCGCGGTCGGGCCGTAGCTGCCCGGGGCACTGACCAGAGCATCCGAGATCTGGCGCAGCGCATGGCGGTGCTGGCGCAGGGTCGCGCCTGGTGCCAGCGCTGGATGAAAGCTCTCGCTGGGCAGGCCATTGGCGAAGAGGATCTGATGCGCCTCGAGCAGCAGATGCACATAGGTCACGCCATGAAGTGCAGGGTCGGGAATGACGCGGGTGTAGTCCACCAGATCGCGGGCGCGGGCCAGCACCTCGTCGGCGCCGAAAAGCTCCCGCGCGCGCGCGCCCTGCAGGAGCACCCGGTGGTCGGGCGAGACGCAGAGATCGGCCTCGGGCTGCCCGGCCTCGGGGCGTCCCTGCCGCAGCCGGATCGGGCGCAGATGCGTGTGGCGGCGCAGCGCCAGCCCCGAAAGCGTCGTCTGCCCGACCCAGAGCACTGGCTGCGGGCCGTTGTCGCGGGTCAGAACTGCTGTGCCTGGCGTGATTTGTCCGATGGGCACGGGCCCCGATGGGGTGGCGATCAGCGTGTCGCTGGCGTAGCAGATCACCCCGTCGCGCGGGCGACCGGCAATTGCGGGGTGGCTGTTATTGACAGCGGTCACCCAGCAGGCCTGACCGTAAGGTGGCAACTGCCCCTCGAAGACAACGCAAATGCCACATGCTGTCCTGACGATCCGGCCGAGATAGGCGTGATAGCCATCGGTCAGGCTGAAGCCGTCAGGCGGCACGGACCAGAGCGGCTCGGGGCCGGGCGGAGGCGACACCGTCCCGCACAGGCGGTCCGCTACGGCGCGGGCGCGGGTCTGCACCTCTGCAGTCGTGCGCGCGGGCCCGAGCGGCAGCACTTCCGGCGGGCCGTCCAGCCGCACCGGCTGCCCTGTCCAGCGCCAGACCGCGCCAACCCGCAGCCAGTCGGGCGGCAGCCCTGGCAGGTTGTCGGTCTCGGTCATGTCCCAGTCGAGCGCGAAGACGCCGCGCAGCGGTGCGATACCGGTCATGCCACTGCCGCCCGGCGCTGGATCGCGACGAATTCGTGTGACCGTGTAGAACGTCCTGCGTCCGTAGACGCGGCGATCCGGCTGCGCGCCATGACCGACCGGTGTGCCGGAAGTCGTTTCATGCCTGCCTCTGCTCTCGTTATTCTGCTTTTCGCGCAGATTTTCCGACAAGTTAGCAGAAGCAGGGCAACAAAACCAGCAGGATGACGTCAGACGAAGCGCACGGGGCGGTCGCGCAATTGCGCGCGTTCTCAGCACAGGTCGCGATTGCGTGCGATCATGGCCGCCTGGGTGCGGTTGCTTGCCCCAAGCCGACGGTAGAGCGTCTTGACATGCAGCTTGACCGTGGCGTCGCTGAGGCCGAGCTGTCGCGCGATGGCCTTGTTGGTCTGGCCGTCACAAAGCGCCTTGAGCACCTGCAATTCGCGCCGGGAAAGATCCGTGGCGCTGTCATCCGGCGAGGAGGCGGTGGACAGGTCGGCGCTGCCGTCGCCGAAAACCACACCGACCGGCACGAAGCGTTCGCCCAGCATCATGAAACGGATCGCGTTCAACAAAGAGGCAGCGGGCATCGTCTTGTGCAGGAAGCCCCGGGCACCCATGCGGAAGGCGCGCTCGATCACCGGGCGTGGTGCCTGCCCCGAGATCAGCGCGACTGGCGGTGCATCGGGTTCGGCGAGGATCATGCGCAGCCCCTCCAGCGCCTCCATGCCCGGCATTCCATAATCGAGCAGCACAAGATCGAAGTGCGGCGCCTGACGCAGCACCTCGCGCGCCTCGTCGATATCGCCGACGGTGACGATCTCGATATCCTCCTGCTGGGCGAGATAGCTGTCGAGCGTATCGCGCAGGAGTTTATGGTCATCAGCGATCAGAAGGCGCATGGGTGTCATCCGGCTCCGTCCCGGGGGATGGGCGGCGCAACTTCACTTCAAGCAGAGCAGAGACCAGAGCACGGTCTGAAACAGCATTACAAACCATCGAACTCCAAGTATTTTGCCCACTTTCGACGGGTGTTGGCAATGGGTTGCGCGCCGACATCACGATCACTTGCAGGTCGCTGCACAGATCGCGAACCCGCTGGGCGAAGGCGTCACCGGTCATACTGTCCAACCGGTCTCCACGGACAACCACATCCCAGTCCTGCGGTGCGGCGCGCAGAGCGTCCAGCGCGTCCTGCGGGTCGATACAGCTTGCCGTCTCGGCCCCCGCGCGTTCGAGTGCGGCCTCGGCCAGCCGCAGGGCAGTATCGTCATTGTCGACCAGCAGCACCCGCAATCCTGCCAGAGAGGCCCCCGCCTCCGATGGAATCCCCGCAGCGCGGTCGGTCCGGTCCGTGTCGAGCGGCCAGTAGACCTGCATGACCGTTGCCGCGCCGGGCCGTGACAGGATGCGCAGCGCGGCCCCGTTGCGTTTCAGGATGTCGGCGACGATGGCGAGGCCAAGCCCCGAGCCCGCCTCCCCGCGCGTGGTGAAATAGGGTTTGAGGATTTGCGCGCGCAGCGCCTGGGATATGCCCGGCCCTGTATCCGCGATCTCGACCAGCGCATGGCGCTGCCCCGACAGGATGATGCCGGAATCGGCCACGACAGGCCGATCAGAGGGTGGCGCGTGTGACAATCTGACGGTGATCCGACCGCGCATGTCCTGCGCCTCGTCTGCGCCCAGCGCGTCCCGCGCATTGAGCATCAGGTTGAGCATGACCTGCATCGCCTCGGTCCGGTCGGCATGAATGGCGATGCCGCGCTCGGGCAGATCGAGTTCGATCTCGGCCCCGCCGGTCAGGCTGGGGCGCAGCAGTGCGGCAGTCTCGCGCAGGATCGTCGCCAGATCGAGCTTCGCGTTGTGGGTGCTACGCCGGTTCAGCCTTGCCATGTTGCGCATCAGTGCTTGGGCCTGTGAGGTCGCGGCCTCGATTTGCGCAAGGCCCTCGCGCGCGGGCGGTTTGCGCGCTGCGGGTTTCAGGGTCTCGACCGAATGCGTGACCACGGCAAGCAGATTGGCGAGATCATGCGCAAGCCCGCCTGCCAGTTGTGCGATCAACTGGCGGCTCTGGGCGATCTGCAACTGTTCGCGCAGCAGGGTCTGTTCCTTTTCGGCGCGTTTTCGGGCTGTCACCTCGCGCGAGATGGTCAGGAAACTGCCGTCGTCCTGCACATTGATCGAAAACTCGAAGAACCGCTCTTCTCCAGCGGGGTCGGAAAGGATGATCTGGCCCTGCCAGTGTCCGGTCGCACGGAGTTGCGGCAGAATATGCGGCATCTGCCGGCGCAGGCCCTCGGGCGCGATATCGTGCCAGCAAAGCGTCTCGGCAGGGGTGTCGTCGTTGACCCCGAGAAGGCCGCGCAGAACCGGGTTGAGATAAGTCATCCCCCCGTCGGGCAGGCTGATCGCAATTCCGTCCGGCGATGCATCGAAGACAGTGCTCCGGTCTCGCAAGGCGCGGGTTTCGGCGAGTTTCTGCATCGTCACGTCATTCGCCACCGCCATGTAGGCCTGCCGATTGCCTTCGGTATCGGTCAGCGGCTGGATGTTCAGCACCACCCAATAGGGCAGGCCGCGTCGGTCGAGCGCCTCCACCTCCTCGCGGAGTTCATGCCCGGCGGCGAGCGTGGCGCAGAAGGCGTCGATCATGTCGGGGTGAGTCCGGGGCAGGTTCAGCAAATCGGTCGGCCACCTGCCCAGCGCGTCGGCCAGCCCGACCCCGGTACGGCGCTCGGCGGCGGGGTTCATCCAGGTGATCCCGCCATCGGCGTCGGTGAGCATGATCAGATTGGTCGAGAGTTCCGCCACGCGGCCCAACTGCCGCACCAGCGTATCCTGCGCGAAACTCTCGGTGATGTCGCGCACGACATGCATGAAACCGCGGACCGAGCCGTCCTGCGAAGGGCTGCGCCGTGCCGCCACATGCAGGGTGAAGCGTTTGGGCTGCCCGTCGATCTCCAGCGTGTAGGCGTGCGTCGCAGACCATCCGTCGCGGCGGGCCTCATCCATGGCGGTGCGCACGATACTCGCCGCGGCTGACGGCAATACGGTCTCGGGCGGATGCCCGATCACTTCGTCAGGGCGCAAGGCAAAGATCAGCGGCGCCGCCTGGTGAAAGCCGGTGATGATCCCGTCGGCATCGGTCTCGACCAGCAATTCGGGCAAATCCGCTGTCATGGCAGCAAGACGCCCCTGCGCGGTATGCAGATCTGCCTGCAATGTCTGGCGCTGCGCGCTCTCTGCGCGGCCGTGCAGCGCCAGATCCAGCGTGGCGGCAAAGCCGCGCAGCAAGGCGGCCTCGGTGTCTGTAACCTCGCGCGGGGAAGTGCAGAAATCCAGCCCGACAAAGCCGCGCACGGCCCGGCCTTGCCACAGCGGGACGGCGATCGCGCCGCGCACGCCCCGGCTCAGCAAGACGTCGCGCAACTCGGCCCCCGCCGGCATCGCGGCGACATCGCTGATACGGAACATCCCCTCGGTGCGGAAGGTGACCCAGAGCTGGTCTGCGACGGCAATTGGAACCTGCTGCATCGCATCCCGCATCGATGTCACACCAGGGGCGCACCATTCATGCGTCTTCTCGATGATGACATCGTCGCGGACCATGAACAGAAAAGCGCGGTCGGCCCGGCTCGCGGCGCCGATCATCGCCAAGGCCCTGTCGACTGCCACGCCCGCGCCTGCGCTGTCGCGCAAGACTTCCTGTGCCGCAGCGTACAAGCGCGTGCGCCGTGCGTCTTCGTCCTCCGCGATCCCGGCTGCGTCCTCCATGCCTGCCGACAACCTCCTCCCTGACGCGCGCTCCTGACGACAAGTGACCGCCCCCGCGCGGCGCTTTCACGCGGATGCGAGCGTTTCCCGTGGCAAAACCACCGTGCTCGGGCTGGTTTTCCGCGTCACGCCATTCTATGTTGCGCCGTGTTGCAAGAATAGCGGAGTTTTGCGGTGGACGACAAGCATGACGGCCGGGTCACGCGCGAGGGTATCCGCCTTCACGAGCGCGGCGATTTCGCCGGGATGCATGCAGCCGGTCGGCTTGCCGCCAGCATCCTCGACGAGGGGGCGGAGTTTGTCTTTCCCGGCCAACCGACCGGCGAGATCGACCGCATCATCACCGAAAAGGTCGAGGCCGCGGGCGCCGGTTCGGCGACGATCGGCTATCGCGGTTACCAGCATGCAAGCTGCATTTCGGTCAATCACGTGGTTTGCCACGGCATTCCCGGTGCGGGTATCCCGATGGGCAAGGATGAGACCATCTCGCGCAATCTGGAAAAGCGCCGCCCGGACGACCGGCTGCTTGATGGCGATATTCTCAATATCGATGTGACGGTTATCGTCGATGGCTGGTTCGGCGACAGTTCGCGCATGTTCGTGGCGGGCAAGCCCCGTCCGCAGGCCGAGAGGCTGATCCAGGTCACGCATGACGCGCTGATGCGCGGTATCGAGGCTGTCCGCCCCGGCAATACCTTTGGCGATATCGGTCATGCGATCCAGACTTATGCCGAAGGCCAGCGCATGTCGGTGGTGCGCGACTTCTGCGGGCACGGGCTGGGGCGGGTGTTCCACGCGCCGCCGAACGTGTTGCATTACGGTCGGGCGGGGCACGGTCCGCGGCTGGAAGAGGGGATGTTCTTTACCATCGAGCCGATGCTGAATCTGGGCCGCCCCGAGACCAAAGTGCTCTCCGATGACTGGACCGCAGTGACCCGCGACAAGTCGCTGTCGGCACAATTCGAGCATTCGGTCGGCGTGACTTCAGACGGTTGCGACATATTCACTCTGTCGCCTGCGGGTCGGTTTCATCCGACTTGGGGCTGAGCGGTGGCGGCGATTCCGTGACCTCGTTCAAGGTGGCGTTCAGCACGCCACCGATCAGCACCGCATAGGCCGAGATGTAGAACCACATCAACAGCGCCACCACAGCACCAAGCGAGCCATAGACCTCGTTGTAACTGCCGAAGTTCTGCAGGTAGTATGAGAACCCGGCCGAGGCGCTGATCCACAGGACCATAGCCAGAACCAGCCCCGGGCGCATTGGCGGGTTGGCACCCCGCGGATGGTTCGGGCCGATCCGGTAGAACAGCCAGACCCATAGCGCCACCAGCCCCAAAGACAGCGCCCAGCGGCCCAGATCGACCAGCAGCCCGCGCGCGCCGGGCAACGGGAAGAAGGCCAGCACCACCGGCAGCACCAGAATGGACAGCAGCGCGAAGACGCCTGCGACAAGCATCCCCAGCGTCATCCCCAGCACGCGCAGCGCATGTGCCCAGCCGGGCCGGTGCGGCGTGCCGTGAATGGCGTTGATGCCCACCAGCATCGCATCCACGCCACGACGCGCCAGAAACAGCGCCACCAGCAGCGACAGGATACTTGCCCAGCCCAACGCTCCCTCATTGGCCCAGACCAGTCGCGTGATCTGGTTGCTCAGTAGCGTGTAGGCCGCGGGCGGCAACAAATCTTCGAAAAACGAAAGCTGGTCCTGAATCACCAGCGGATCGGCGAAGACACCAAAAACCGAGATAAGCGCCGCGATGCCCGGAAATACCGCCAGCAATGCGAAAAACGCAACCCCGGCCGAAAGCAGGCCGATATTGCGTTTCTGCATCGCCCAGTGGAAGTTGCGCGCAAAGTTGAAGGCCTTGCGCGCGAAGCTCTTTACAGCCTTCAAATCGCCAGGTCGTCGAGCGATTTGCCCGAATTCAACGCTGCGACGACCCATTTCGGCTTGCGGCCACGCCCCGTCCAGGTCTGCGACTTGTCGGCTGGGTTGGCATATTTCGGCGCGATGGTCTTGCGCGCTTTTGCCGGGGCCGCGTCGAGAAGCTGGTCAATGGTAAATCCATGCTGACGCGCAACGGCATCGACCTCTGCCAAGGCAGCTTTGCGCTTGCGCTCTTCGAAACCGTTGATCGCTTTTTTCACATCCTTCTCGAGTTTCTTCAACTCCGGCAACTCCATCGAATTCAGATCGAGGCTCATTTCTTGTTCCCTCCAGTAAATGGCGGTGCCATAAATCGCCAATTCGTTGGTGGTTGCAAGTGAATTTTCACTATTTCGTCCAT
>PXES01000081.1 GCA_003564655.1 Paracoccaceae bacterium | reverse complement strand
TCGGCGGCCTGCGCACGGTGCCAGTCAAGATCGCGGCGCGAATATGCGCGGATTTCGGGCGTCAGGATTTCGGCGCTGCTCATCGCGCCAGTCTGGCAGGCAATCCTTGCTGATGCGTCAATACCGCCCTCAACGTCATGTTAATCCTGTCGCGGCAGATTGGGTGAGCTCGCCGCAGCGCCCAAGCCCAAGGACCCTGCCCATGCCTGACTGCAAACCCGCCCTGAACGGACATGTATTCCTGCTGACCTATGGACGCTCGGGCTCGACCCTGCTGCAACGGCTGATGAACGCAGTGCCCGGGGTGCTGGTCCGGGGCGAGAACAACAATGCGCTCTATCCGCTTTTCCAGAGCTGGCGCGCACTGAACGACAGCCCCGATATCGGCCGGATGCGCACCGACGGGCTGATCTCGGATGCCGCGCACCCCTGGTTCGGGGCCGAGCAGATCGACACCGACGCCTATGGCCGCGCACTCTGCGCGTGCTTCGCGGCGCAGGTGCTGCGCCCGCCCCCCGGCACGCGACTGTGCGGATTCAAGGAAATCCGCACCATCTCGGACCCGGCGCGTTTTCGCGCCTATCTGGCCTTCATGCAGCGCTTCTTCCCGGCGGCGCGGTTTGTCTTCAACACACGCGACCCGCAGGCTGTGGCGCGGTCTTCCTGGTGGCGCCGCCATGACCCGGACGAGGTGCGCGCGATGATCGCCGCCGCAGAGCAGGTGTTTCGCGAGTTTGCCGCCGCGCATCCGCAGACCAGCGTGATGCTGCATTACGATGACTACACGACCGATCACCGCGCGCTCGCCCCCCTGTTTGCTCTTCTGGGCGACCATCCGCCCGATGGTGCCGTTCAGGCCATCATGGCCGAGCGGCTCACCCACGCGACCTGACCCGCCCGCGAGACAGAGGACTTCGCCTGCATGCCCCGTGACACTCTGCCCGCCCTTTGCCTCCCCGGCCCGCTTCACCCGGTTGCGGGCATGACACTCTGTCTGGAGATCGATCTGCGCCATCAGGCGGTCGTGAATCTCGACTTTCTCGACGGCGCGCGCGCAACGGTGCCGCTGCATCTGTCTTTCCGGCGCGAGGCCGGTTTGGTCGTGCTCAACCGCCGCGACGAGACGGGATGGCGGCGCGAATTGCCGCTACCGGCGCGGCTGGCGCATAATGTCCACGACCTGCACCTCGGCTTCAGCGCGGGTGCAATGGGCGCGGTGGGGCTGCTGTTGTGGCTGGACGGGCGGCGCCTGGGCCGGGTCGATGCACTGCCCCGCCCCGACCGTGACGGTCGGCTGTGGCTGCGCCGTGGCTTTCCCCGTCTGGCGCAGATCCGCCATGTGACATGGCCCGACGGGCTGCGCTGCCTGCGTGTGTTGCCGCCGCGCGCGGATCCGCGACCGCATCTGACCTCGCGGCTGGAACTCGCCTGCCCGGCCGGTGGGGCAGGGCATGTCAGCCTGCCGGGGCGGGCCGAGATGTGCTTTCCGCTGCTGCCGCTTCCGGGCGCCGCGACACCCCGGATGCAGGCGCTGCGGCTTGCCACGCTGCCGGGGCGTATCTGGCACGCGGCACGCGACGGGGCAGTCACGCTCGATCTTGGCGGGCAGGCGATCATCCTGCACGAGGATGACCTGCTGGAAGTGCTGGCGCAGGACACGGCGCTTTGGCAGGCGCAACATGACCCGTTCGCCCGGCTGCAGATGCTCGAGCATGTGCACCATGCCGGTCTCTGTGCGCGACTGCCCGATGCGCTGCGCGATCTTCTGGACGACACTGTACAGCGCCTCAAGGCGCCCGGCTTTGCGCCGCCGTCCCGTCCCGAACCCCGCCCGGTGCGACCCGCAGCGCAGCTCGGCGCCGCGTTGCGTGCCTGCGACGCGTTCCACCGCGCGGCAGAGCAGGGTGACATCGTCGACCCGCTGCATTGCGTCGCTGCACTGTGCAAGACGCATTGCCTTTCGCATCACGAGATCCGCGAACTCGCGCTGCATTTGAGTGAGTGGTTCTGCCTTCATGCCGATCCGCGTGACCTGCACGATCTCCTCGACCGGCTGGGCGCGGCGCAGACTGCCGCCCCCGCCGACCCTTGGGCGAGTATCGCCGCCCTGCCGCTCGCCTGGGCGCGGGGCGATTGGGCCGCAATCGCCGATCGCCTTCGCCGCTACCCGCGTACAGGCGACGGGTGGCTTGTCACGCCTTGCCTCGGCTGGCTTGCATCCAGTCTGGCGCAAGACCAGTGCGAGACGAAATGGCACCGCCCCGGCGTGGCCGAGCGGTTGGCGATGATGACCGCGCTTCTGGACCTGGTGGCCGATCTGGCGCCCTCCTACTGGTCGCAGACGCCCTGCACACGGCTGATCGCGGGAGTTCTGGATATCCTCGACGCGCTGCCGCATCTGCCCGACTGGTGCACGCGCTGGTATCCCGAGCGCGTGCGCACCACCTATGGGTTGCGGCCCGAATTCTGGGCGCAGGCCCGACAGCACCCGCGCGTCATGGCGCTGCCGCAACTGTCCGAGGCCGCGGCGGCGTTCGCGACCCTGACCGCCGCACTGGGCGGCACGGCGCGGGAGTTGGAGCAGGCCGTGCGCCCCTTTGTCGCCTGGCGCGTTGCCGGCCATGAGATTGTGCAGCGCACCATCGCCGCCACGCAAAGCGACCGCCCGGCGCCCGCATTGCAGGACAGCCCGGCCATGGTTAACGAAACCGCCCTGCGGTGGCTGGCGCGACCGCGCACACCGGCGGCGCGCGTTGCACTCGACCTGCGCGCGGGCGAGCCTGTCCATCGCGCCGCCTGCGACGGGTTGCGCGCGGGCGCAGCGCATGTCCCCCGCCCGGAATGGTCGGGCGCGGCATCGGCCCTGGCCGCAGAGGTCGCCGCCTGCCGTGACCGCCTCGCCACCGGGGGCGGGTCCGCCGGGCAGGCCGTCGCCGCGCTGATCCGCGCGGCGACGCCCCTCTGCCATCCCGGCGCGGGCGGCATCGGCGTCGCGGCCCTGCTGGCGACCGCCGAGACCGCCTGCCGCCATGCGCTGCCCGGACGCGCGGCGGCGTGCCTCGACGCGCTGGGACGCGCCCTGCCCGCGGGCGCGCCAACGCTTGCGGCCCGTCTCGCCGCCGCGCGGTTCGATGCGCTTTGCCCCGATGCGGCGCTGCGCGCGCGGCTTGCGGAACGCCTGCCCCCCGACCCGACCCTGACGCCCCCCGAGGATGAGGACCCGGGCGCGCGTG
>PXES01000416.1 GCA_003564655.1 Paracoccaceae bacterium | reverse complement strand
CTGAGCTTCACGCTGGATATCACCGGCGCGCTGGGCCTCTTGATCGGGCTCTACAAGGGGGCAGTGTTCGGGGGCTCGATATCCGCGATCAGTTTCGCCACCCCCGGCGCGCCCGACAGCGCGGCCACGGTCTATGACGGCTACAAGCTGACCAAGCAGGGCAAGGGCCGCAAGGCGATCCTGACCGCGCTCTATTCCTCGGTGACGGCGGATACGGCAAGCGATATCGTCGTCATTCTGGTTGCCCCCACGATCGCGCTTCTGGCGCTGCAATTCGGCCCGACCGAACGGCTGTGGCTGATGGTGGTGGCGATCACGCTTCTGGGCACGCTGTCGGGGCGGCATCTGGCCAAGGGGATGCTGAGCGCGGGGATCGGGTTGTTTCTGGGCACGATCGGGTCGGACCCGGTCAGCAATGTCGCGCGCAACACCTTCGGGCAAAGCTGGCTGCGCGACGGGATCCACCTTGTGCCGCTGGTCATCGGCATCTTCGCCATGAGCCAGATGCTCGATCAGGGGCTGGAGCTGCTGCGCAAGACGCGCAAGGGCCAGCAGGTCGAGAAATCCGCCAAGGACCTGTTCGGCAAGACCTCCGAGGGCCTCACCTTCCGCGAATACCTGTCCTGCTGGCGCGAGATGGGCATCGGCATCGGGGTCGGCACCTTTGTCGGCGCGCTGCCGGGGCTGGGGGCGACGGTGGCGTCCTTCATGTCCTACGGCATCGCCAAACAGGCCTTCCCGAAAAAGAAGATCGGCGAGGGCTCCATCCACGGCATCGCCGCGGCCGAGGCCGGCAACAACGCCACCGTCGGCCCGACGCTGGTGCCGCTTCTGGCCTTCGGCATCCCCGGCAGTGCGACGGCGGCGCTGATCGGCGCGGCGCTGATCCTGCAGGGCATCACCCCCTCGCCGCGCATGTTCTCGCTGCATGCCGAGGTGATCTATGCGCTGTTCATCATCCTGATTCTCGGCAATTTCGCCAATCTCGGGATCGGTCGGATGTTCGCCTTCCTCTATGCGCGGCTGGGACAGGTGCCGGGCGAGGTGCTGGTGCCGGTCATCATGATCATGGCCGTGATCGGGGCCTTTGCCGCACGTGGCGACCCGGCGGATGTGTATATCATGCTGTGCCTGGGCTTTCTGGGCTTCCTCATGCGCCGGGTGGGCATCCCCGAAGCGCCGCTGGTGATCACGTTCCTGATCGCGCCGCTTCTGGAGGAGAACCTGCGCCGCGCGCTCTTGATCAATCGCGGCGACTGGGGTGGGGCGCTGTTCGGCTCGGCGCTGGGGCTGGGGCTGGCGGGCTTTGCCGTGCTGGTACTGGTCATCACCTTCCGCGTCAATGTCGGCAACCGGCTGGCGCAGATCGGGCATGAAGAGGACAAGCCGGACAAGTAAGCGCGCGGCCACGGCATGCCACGCGGCTGCGCCCCTTCCGGGTGATGCGTCACGCGAGCCCGGCGCGCCTCCGGCGCCGGTTTGATGCGGCTTGCGGCTGATCACCACGTATCGGGACAGGTGTTTCCGGCGCGGGCGGCTGTTCCCAAAGCGCCCGCGGGGCGCGTGCGGGTGGGTGGGCACGGCCCGAGGGCGCTTTGTGCAGCCCAAGCGCGCGAGAGCGGCTCCCAACCGATCAACCGGGAACCGTGCCAACCCCCGGATCGGATGCGCCATCCGCCCAGCCCGCAGCCCGCAGGATCAGAACAGCGCCACCACCCCGTCCCAGACGAGTTTCACGCCCACCAGCGCGATCATCGCATACATGAAGGGGTAGAAGACCCGCGCCTCCATCCGTTTGACCACCGCCGCACCGGCGAGCGTGGACACCACCGCCACAGGCAGCATCGCCAGCGCCGAATTCAGCGTCACCGCATCGAACTGCCCGAGCGCGGCATAGGGCACCACCTTGATCACGTTCACGATGGCGAAGAACACCACGCTCGTCCCCGTATAGAGGCGCGGATCGAAGCGCAACGGCAGCACATAGACCTGAAAGGGCGGCCCCCCGGCATGGGCCACGAAACTGGTGAACCCGGCGGCCCCGCCCCAGAACGCGCCGCGCCAGTGGCTGTGGCCGCGTGCCGCGCCGCCCCCGCGCGCCAGCACCATGCGCGCGACAAAGCCCAGCGCCACCACCCCGACGATCAGCCGCACCAGCGACTCGGGGGTGATGGCGGCGGTCAGCCCGCCAATGGCGATGCCGACGAACGCGCCGGGCAGCAAGCGCCAAAGCGTCGCGCGATCCCACCAGCCGCGCCAGGCCCAGAGGCTGATCGCGTCCATCATCAGCAGGATCGGCAACAAGAGCGCCGCCGCCTGCAGGGGCGGCATCACCAGCGCCAGCACCGGAACACCCATCAGTGCGAACGCGCCGCCCAGGCCGCCCTTGGACAGGCCCACCAGCGCGACGGCGAAAAGTGCGACGATCAGCGTCGTCGGGTCGGAATAAAGCGTGGGGCCCAATCGGCTTGCGCCTCAGCCGATGCGGTAGTTGGGGCTCTCGCGCGTGATCTGCACGTCATGCACATGGCTTTCCTTCAGCCCGGCATTGGTGATCCGCACGAACTCGCAGTTCTGCCGCATCTCGGCCACGGTGGCGTTGCCCGTATAGCCCATCGCCGCGCGCAGGCCGCCGACAAGCTGGTGGATCACGGTCCCGGCCGAGCCCTTGTAGGGCACCTGCCCCTCGATCCCCTCGGGCACCAGCTTGTCGCTGGCCGCGTCCTTCTGGAAATACCGGTCGGCCGAGCCGCGCGCCATCGCGCCCAGGCTGCCCATGCCGCGATAGCTCTTGTAGCTGCGCCCCTGGAACAGGACCACCTCGCCCGGTGCCTCGTCGGTGCCGGCAATGGCGCTGCCCACCATCGCACAGGAGGCCCCGGCCGCGATCGCCTTGGCGAAATCGCCCGACATCTTGATGCCGCCATCGGCGATCACCGGAATATCGCCCGCGGCCTGCGCGCAATCCATGATCGCGCTCAGCTGCGGCATGCCCACCCCCGCCACCACCCGCGTGGTGCAGATGGACCCCGGCCCGATGCCCCCCTTCACCGCATCCGCGCCCGCGTCGATCAGCGCGCGCGTGGCCTCGGCGGTCGCCACGTTCCCGGCCACGACCTGCACGGCGTTCGAGGTCAGCTTGATCCGCTCGACCGCGCGGGCCACGCCCTCGGAATGGCCATGCGCTGTGTCGATCACAACCAGATCGACGCCCGCATCGACCAGCGCCATCGACCGCTCGTGCCCGGCATCGCCCACTGTCGTCGCGGCGGCCACGCGCAGGCGCCCCAGCTCGTCCTTGCAGGCGGTGGGGTTCAGCACTGCCCGGTCGATATCACGCAAGGTCAGAAGCCCCGTCAGCCGCCCCGCCGCGTCCGTCACCAAGAGCTTCTCGATCCGCCGCGCCTGCATCAGGCTGCGCGCCTCGTCCCGGTCCGCCGGTTCGCGCAGGATGGCAAGGTTGTCGGCCGTCATCATCACCTTGACGGGCGTCGAATCATCACTGGCGAAGCGCATGTCGCGATTGGTCACGATCCCCAGCACGCGGCCCGCCGCGTCGACTACCGGAAAGCCCGTGACGTTATACTGCGCCTGCAGGGCTTTCGCGTCGCGCAGCGTCTGGTCGGGGGTCAGCGTGATCGGGTTGTAGACGATGCCCGATTCAAAGCGCTTGACGCGCCGCACCGCGTCGGCCTGCGCCTCAATGTCGAGATTGCGGTGGATGACCCCCATGCCACCCGCCTGCGCCATGGCAATCGCCATGCGCGCCTCGGTCACCGTGTCCATGGCCGAGGACAGAAGCGGAATGTTCATGCGGATGGATTTTGTCACCTGCGTCGCCGTGTCGGCCGCGGTCGGCAGCACGCGCGACGCGGCGGGCACCAGCAGCACATCATCAAAGGTGAGGGCCTCGCGAATCTGCATCATCCGACTCCTTTCGGGACTGAACCGCTTGGCAGGGGTCCTTTTCATGCCCGGCGGGAAAAGAAAAGCCCCCGGGCGCGGGACTCGTCACGCCAGAGCACTGCGGCAGCGCGGCAACAGGCGTCCGAGAGCAGCCCTGCGCCGCAATCGGGGCATTGCACAAGGCGCGTGACATATTGCGCGTCCCGGGCTTGACAACGCCCCCGAATACCTCCACCTATGTAAATGTTAATTACATTCACACGTGAGAGGAGCCAAGCATGACCACAGCAACTGCACCTGCACAGGAGGTGACGTCCTTCGTCCACCGGGCCGAGGCCTGGCTCGACGGCTTCGGCAAGCCGGGATGGATCGCCGCGATGATCCTGGGCTTCGTCGTCTTCTGGCCCATCGGCCTTGCCCTTCTGGCCTACATGATCTGGGGAAAGCGCATGTTCTCGAAATCCTGCTGCAAGACGACCCGCCACGCCATGACCCGTTCTTCGGGCAACACCGCGTTCGACGCCTACAAGGCCGACACGCTGCGCCGCCTGGAAGACGAGCAGGCCGCGTTCGATGCCTTTCTCGAACGGCTGCGCGAGGCGAAGGACAAATCCGAGTTCGACGCCTTCATGGCCGAGAACCGCCGCAAGCGCGATGAAGAGCGGCCCGCCCCGGCCTGAGCCACGCGGCCCCCTGCCCCCTTCACGCCCCCTTCACGCCCCCGGCCCGCCGGGGGCGTCGTCATTCCAGCGCCTTGCCCAGCCGTGGCAGTCGCGCGCGGCGCAGCAAGGGGCGCAGCGGCTGGGGCCGCCCCGAGACCGCCTCGGTGTGCGCCTGCGCTTCGGCGACCGCATGGGCCACCAGCGCGGGGCGCTCCAGCCACAGCGCCATCAGCAGCGTATCGGGTGCCTCGGCCACCACCCCCTCGGGCGCCAGCGCGCGGGACGGGAAGTCGCGCAGATTCAGCGTCATGATCCGCGCGGCCCCGCCAGTGATCGCAGTTGCCAGCACATGCGCGTCCGCCGGGTCGGGCAGCGCCAGCCGCGCCTCGAGCGCGGGGTCGGCGGCGATCTCGGCCTGGGGCCAGCGCGTGCGCAGCCGGGCGATGTCGGCGCTGGCCTGCGCCGCACCCTCGGGGCCAAGGCGGACCGCCGCGCGCTGCCATTCGGCCAGGATGCGCGCCGACCAGAGCGGCTGGAAGCCCCCGCGCGCCGCCACCCCGGTCACGATCTCGCGCAGCACCGCCGGGAACAGCACGCAGGCATCCACCACCACCCTCATGGGGTCAGGCGGTAGAACAGCGCCTTGAGATAGCCGCTTTCAGCCAGTTGCGGCAGTTGCGGATGGTCCGGCCCGGCAAAGCCCGTATGAACAAGCTGCGCGCGACGCCCGCCCCGTCCGATGCCGCGCGTGCAGGCGGTGCGGAAGGCCGCCAGATCAGCGGCGTGCGAGCAGGAACACAACACCAGATAGCCCCCCTCGGCCACCAGCGGCGCGGCAAGGCGGGCCACGCGCTCATAGGCGCGCAGCCCGGCGGCCAGCGCGTCCTTGTTGGGCGCGAAGGCGGGCGGGTCGCAGATCACCAGATCGAAGCGCGCGCCCTCACCCGCCAGCGCTTCCAGCGTGGCGAAAGCGTCGCCCTGCCGGGTGGCGAAGCGGTCGGCCACGCCGCTGGCCTTCGCGCCGCCCTTGGCCAGCGCCAGCGCGGGGTGCGAGCTGTCCACCGCCAGCGCCTGCGCCGCGCCCGCCGCCAGTGCGGCCAGCGCGAAGCCGCCGACATGGCTGAACACATCGAGCACCCGCGCCCCGTCGGCCAGTCTTGCGGCAAAGGCGTGGTTGGGCCGCTGGTCGAAGAAGAGCCCGGTCTTCTGCCCGCCCAGCAGATCGGCCAGATAGGTCGCCCCGTTCATCGGCACCTCGACCGGCCCGTCAAGCGTGCCGGAATGAAGTGCGGTCACCTCCTCCAGCCCCTCCAGCGCGCGGGCGCGGCCAGTGCCGTTGCGGATGATGGTGGCGACACCCGTGACCTCGGCCAGCGCCTCGGCGATCAGGTCGAAATTATGCTCGGCCCAGGCGGCATTCGGCTGGATGACCGCCGCCGCGCCGAACCGGTCGATGACAAGGCCGGGCAGCCCGTCGGCCTCGGCATGGACAAGGCGGTAGAAGGGCGCGTCATGCAACCGCGCGCGCAAGGCCAGCGCACGGGCCAGGCGCGCGGCGATCCAGGTGCGGTCGATCTGCGCCTGCGGGTCGTGGTCCATCACCCGCCCGATGATCTTCGAGTGCGGGTTGACCGTCACCACCCCCAGCGCGCGCCGCGTCCCATCTTCCAGCCGCGCGAAACTGCCCGGCGCAATCGCGCGCGTTCGCCGGTCGAGGACAACCTCGTCGGCGAACACCCACGGAAAACCATGGCGGATAGGGCGGGCCTCGGCCTTGGGCTTGAGGCGCAGGGTCGGCAGGTCGGGCATGGGGCGCGTCCTTTGCAAGTTGCCCGATGCCATAGGCGAGCCACCGGGGCTTGAAAACCCCTGCGCGCCCTTGCACGCCCGCACGCGCGCTGCGGTCCTCTGACCAAAGCGCCCTCGGGGCGTGCAAGGGCGGGTGGGTGGGCACGGCCCGAGGGCACTTTGGCGGCGCGCGCAACCGCGCAACCGTCACGCCATCAGCCGTGCTGCGCGGACCGGCCCTGCGGCAGGCGGGCCAGCAGGTCGCGCGCAACGCGCCGCGCAAGCCGTGCGAACCACAGGGCGCGCAGGCGGCGGGCTTCAAGCTCCAGCGCTGTCGCATCGGGCCAATAGGGGTCGTGTCCGGGGGTCATTCTCTCAATCCTTGTTGCGTGTCGCCCCGGCATATAGGCGCTTCGCGGGCCGGATATGACCGCCAATCCTGCAGCCCCGTCATGCCCCGGGTGCATGGCTTGGGTCGCGCATTGAAATGTTAGCGCTAACTGGCTATATCTCGGGAAACCGGAGCCCAGCCACAGGAGGCCGAGATGCCCCTTCATCCCACCATCGCCGCTGTCACCGACCGCATCCGCGCGCGCTCAGAGGGGCGGCGCGCGGCCTATCTCGAACAGATGCGCGCCGCCGCCGAGGCCGGACCCGCGCGGGCGCATCTCTCCTGCGGCAATCAGGCGCATGCCTATGCGGCGATGGGGCCGGACAAGGAGACGCTGGTCGGCGCGCGCGCGCCCAATCTGGGCATCGTCACGGCCTATAACGACATGCTGTCCGCGCATCAGCCCTTCGAGCATTTCCCCGACATCATCCGCCGCGCCGCGCGCGCCGCGGGAAGCACCGCGCAGGTCGCGGGCGGGGTGCCTGCCATGTGCGACGGGGTCACGCAGGGCCAGCCGGGGATGGAGTTGTCGCTGTTCTCGCGCGATGTGATCGCGCTCTCGGCCGGGGTGGCGATGTCGCATAACTGTTTCGACTCGGCGGTCTGGCTGGGCGTTTGCGACAAGATCGTGCCGGGGCTGGTGATCGCGGCGGCGACCTTCGGGCATGTTCCGGCGGTGTTCGTCCCCGCAGGCCCGATGACCAGCGGGTTGCCCAATGACGAGAAGGCCAGGATCCGCCAGCAATTCGCCCAAGGGCAGATCGGGCGCGACAAGCTGATGGAGGCCGAGATGGCCAGCTATCACGGCCCCGGCACCTGCACCTTCTACGGCACCGCGAATACCAACCAGATGCTGATGGAGTTCATGGGGCTGCACCTTCCGGGCGCGGCCTTCATCAACCCCGGCACGCCGCTGCGCGAGGCGCTGACCGTGGCCGCGACCGAGCGCGCGCTCGAGATCACGGCGCTGGGCAATGACTACCGCCCCGCGGGCCAGGTGCTGGACGAGCGCGCTTTCGTCAACGGCATGGTCGGGCTGATGGCGACGGGCGGCTCGACCAATCTGGTGCTGCACCTGCCCGCCATGGCGCGCGCCGCCGGGATCGAGCTGACGCTCGAGGATTTCGCCGAAATCTCCGCTGTCGTGCCGCTGATGGCCAAGGTCTATCCCAACGGCCTTGCCGATGTGAACCATTTCCACGCCGCCGGGGGCCTTGGCTACATGATCGGCGAGTTGCTGGAGGCGGGTTTGCTGCATGACGATGTCTGCACGGTCGCAGGCGACGGGCTGAAGCGCTACGCGCAAGAGCCGAAGCTCCGGGACGGCGCGCTGGTCTGGGAAGATGGCGCCGGCACCAGCCAGAACGACCGCATCCTGCGGCCCGCCAGCGACCCGTTCCAGCCCACGGGCGGCTTGGTGCAACTCGCGGGCAATCTGGGCCAGGGGGGGATCAAGACCTCTGCGGTGGCGCGCGAGCGTCATGTGATCGAGGCCCCGGCGCGGATCTTCCATGATCAGGCGAGCGTGAAAGAGGCCTTCCGCGCGGGCGCGTTCGACAGCGACGTGGTCGTCGTCGTCCGCTTCCAGGGTCCGGCGGCGAACGGCATGCCCGAGTTGCACGCGCTGACGCCCATCCTCGCAGTGCTGCAGGATCGCGGCTTGCAGGGGGCGCTGGTGACGGACGGGCGCATGTCGGGGGCAAGCGGCAAGGTGCCCGCGGCCATCCATGTCGCGCCCGAGGCCGCCAAGGGCGGGCCGCTGGCAAAGCTGCGCGACGGCGATCTGGTGCGGGTCGATGCCGTGGCCGGGCGCATCGAGGTTCTGGCCGAGGATTTCGAGGCGCGCACCCCGGTCGAGGCCGATCTGACGGCCAATGGCGTGGGCATCGGGCGCGAGTTGTTCGCGGCCTTCCGCACGCATGTCGGGGACTCGACGGTCGGGGCGAGCGTCGTCGTCTGAGGCGGGCTGAGACGCGCCCGCTCGGGGTCCGCTCACCGCCCGCTCGGGGCCCCGCCCGCCCTCGCATTGCCCTTCGCGGGCGCCGCCCCGCCCTGCGGCCGGGGCGGCACGCCTTGGCCCGGTCCGCCGAACTTTCGAGGCCGGATTTCCGCGCCCGCGCGACTGGCCCGAAAGCGCATTCGGGCCGTGCGGGCGAGTGGCTGGGCGCGGCTTGAGGGCGCTTTCCCGCGATCTGCGCGAAAGCACTGCATCGCACGAATCAAGCCAGGCCCGCGTCAAGGACCATCCGCCCCGGCCCCTGCCGCGTCAGCCCGGCGCGGTGATGCCCAGCAGTCCCGGCAGGTGGCCGATATCGGGGACCACGGCATCGGCATGGGGGGCCAGCACATCGGGCGGGGCGAGCCCGGTCAGCACCCCCACTGTCGCCATTCCCGCCGCGCGCCCGGCAATCAGGTCATGCGTGCTGTCGCCCACCATCACCACCGCGCGCGGCGCCAGCCCCATCCGGTCGGCGAAGCCCAGCAGCATGTCGGGCGCGGGCTTGGGCGTGTAGCCGCTGTCACAGCCCAGCACCAGCGCGAACCGCTCGAAAATACCGGCCGCGCGCAGATGCCGCTGCGCCTCGCGCTCATCGGCATTGGTGGCCACGCCCAGCACCAGCTGGCGCGCCGCAAGCCGCGCCAGCAACGCATCGAGCGGCACCACCGGCTGCATCTGCGCCTGCGCCGAGGCCCGCGACAGGAATTCTGTCACCTCGGCAGATGACATCGGCACATGCGGCGCGATCAGGGCGGCAGTCTCGTCCAGCGTGCCCGCGATGACGGGCGAGTCGGGCGCGAAGCCGCTGCCCGGGTCGAAGCGCAGCACCTCCGAGAGCCGCGCCTTGCGCCCCGCATCGCCGAGCGCGAGGGCGTCGAGCATCTCGCCCGCCCAGCCCGACCAGCTTGCGGCGAAGTCGAACAGCGTCCCGTCCTTGTCGAACAGCACGGCGCGGATCTGGTCAAGGGGCATCTGGCGGCTCCGCTGCGGCGAGGGCGCGCGCCCTCAATAGACCATCGGCATGGCGCGGTTGAGCTGGTCGATGGCAGACATGACCTCGGGCGAGAGCGTCACCTCGGACCCCGCGAGCATATGCGCAAGCTGCTCGGAGGTGGTGGCCCCGATGATCGGCAGCGTCGGCACCGGCCGCGCAAGCGTCCATTGCACGGCCATCTGCACGGGGTCGAGCCCATGTTCCTGCGCGATGCCCAGATAGCCCGCGACCGCCTCGAACACCCGGCCCGTGATGCGCCCGCCAAGATCGGGGTTCACCGCGCGGCGCGAGCCCTCGGGGGTGACATTGCCTGCATATTTCCCGCTCAGCAGCCCCGCCGCGAGGGGCGAGAAGGCCAGCAGCGGGATCTCCTCGTTCCAGCAGGCTTCGGCCAGATCGGCATCGAACGACCGGCACAGCAGCGAATACTCGTTCTGCAGGCTCAGGACGCGCGGCAGGCCGTCGCGTTCGGCCAGCATGAGCCACATCGCCAGCCCCCAGGCGCTTTCATTCGACAGCGCCAGATGCCGGATCTTGCCCGCGTCGATCAACTCCTGCGCGCAGCCGAGGATCGCGGTCATATGCGCCTCGGTCGCGGCGCGGTCCTGACCCGTGGGGTCGAAATGCCACAGCTTGCGAAAGTGATACGAGCCGCGATTGGGCCAGTGAAGCTGGTAGATGTCGAGGCAGTCGACCTGCAGCCGCTTCAGCGAGGCATAGACCGCCGCGCGCATGCGCGCGGGCGTGATCGGCGCACCATCGGGGACCGCCACCGACCCCACGCCGGTGATCTTGGTCGCCACCACCAGATCCTGCGGCTTGCGGCGCGCGATCCAGCGCCCGACGATCTCTTCGGTCAGCCCGGCGGTTTCCAGCCGCACGGGGTTGACCGGATACATCTCGGCCGCATCGAGGAAATTCACCCCCGCATCCTGCGCCATGTCGAGCTGGCGATGCGCGTCGTCCTCGTCGGTCTGGGTGCCATAGGTCATGGTGCCCAGGCAGTAATCCGAGACGATCAGCTCCGACCTGCCCAGCTTGCGTTTGCGCATGCGCTCTGCCCTTCCTGCCGCGTCACTCGGCGCGCACTCTAGCCGGATTCGCCGCGAGGGAAAGGGGCCTTGGGCACGCCAGGTCCGATCGCAGCGCGCAGATGCGTGCGGCCCTGCCGCGCCCGGGCGCAAGGCGCCTTCCGGGCGCGGGCACGGCCCGGGGGCGCCTTGTCGGCCCCCTCTGCGGGCGCGCGGGCGACTGTCGCCTCAGCCGCAGTAGATCCGGGTCACGATGCGGGTGGCGTCATGCTCGATATTCATCCGCTCCTCGCGGAAATCCATCGTGACCGCCGTATCGGGGCCGATGACACGGTGCAACTCGGGGACCGATTCGGGGTCGATCGCCGTGATCGGCTGGCCGACGAAGCTCTGGAACTCCGGCGCCGGGCAGGTTCCGGTCGCGGGCTCGTCCTCGGGGGCGGCGGCCATCTGGCAGGCCGCCAGCAGGGCCGCGGCGGGCAGCAAGGCGGAAAAACGGATCATCGCGACACCTCTCGTGTATTGGGACTGTGGCTGCCAGCACATACCAGCCGGGGCGCGTTGTCTACCTCTTTGCGGGTGGTCGCAGCATGGCAGGGCTTGCGACGCTCGGAACAAAATGCGAACATACGCGAATGGATCTTGCCCTGCCCCCTCTGCCGGATACGGCCCCGACGGCCCGCGCCATTGACGCGCTGCTGCGCCTGCGCGCCGGGCGGGCGCATGAGTTCTGCGGCCCGGCGCGGCGGCTGCTGGCGGTCTGGATGATGGCGCGACTGCCCGCAGGCGCGCCGGTGATCTGGATCGCGCCGCGCTGGGGGGCGGACCGGCTCTGCCCCACGGGCCTGCGCGACTGGGCAAGCCCCGAGGGGCTGATCCATGTCGCCCCCGCCCGCACCTCAGACGCGCTGGCCTGCGCCGAGGAGAGCCTGCGCAGCGGGGCCGTGGCGCTGGTAGTGGCCGAGTTGCCCGAACCCCCCGCGCTGACGCCCCTGCGGCGGCTGCATCTGGCGGCCGAGACCGGGCTTGCCCGGCGGCGCAGTGTCAGCGGGGCCGAGGCGCGGCTGCACGCGCTGGTGCTGACCCCCGATCGCGGCGGCACGCCGGGGGTCGAGAGCCGCTGGCACCTTGCCCCCTGCCCGGCCGATGATCCCCCCCTCCATGCGCCGGTGCAGAGTGCCTGGCGGCTGCACCGGCTGCGCGCGCGCATGGCCCCGCCCGCCGCCTGGCGGGTCGCGGGCAACATGCAGGCCCACCCCTGCCCGCCCGAGCTTGCCTGAGCGACGCGGCCCGCCGCAGCGCCCCCGCCCTGCCGCGCCACGAAATGCCTTGAGGCCTCCGCCCGCCCCGTGCGATTCTGCCCGCACCGACACAGTTCCGCACGGAGAACGCCCCCATGCCCCGCCGCTACCACCCCGCCCTTGTCACGCTGCACTGGCTGCTGGCGCTGTTCCTGATCGGCGCGCTGATCGCCGGGCGTTTCATCCTGACCCCGCAGGACAATGCCGACCCGGCCAAGCTGATCTCCTTCACCCTGCATATGGGGCTGGGGCTGACGATCCTCGCGCTGATGCTGGTCCGACTTGGCGTGCGGTTGGCCACATCGCATCCGCCCCGCATGGTGACCGGCCACGCCCTGCCCGACCGGCTGGCCCCGCTGACGCATTGGGCGCTCTATGCCGTGGCCATCGCCATGTCGGTCTCGGGGATCGTCATGTCGCGAGAGACCGGGCTGCCCGATGCGGTCTTCGGCGACGGCCAGATGCCGGCCGATTTCGCAGGCGTCCCGGCGCGCGCCGTGCATGGGGCACTGTCGCTGCTGCTGATGGCGCTGATCGCGCTGCATGTCGCCGCTGCGCTGTGGCACCAGTTCATCCGCCGCGACGGGCTGATGACACGGATGTGGTTCGCCCCGCGCGGATAGGCCTGCAAGGGGGCTTTCCGGCGCAGCGCAGCGCGGCTATATGCGCGCCATGTCCGCGAACCCGCCCGAGCTGCGCCCCGATATCGCCCCCCGCCCCCGCCTGGCAGAGCCTGCGCGGCCGGGCCAGCCCACTATCGGCATGGTCAGCCTCGGCTGCCCCAAGGCGCTGGTCGACAGCGAGCGCATCCTGACCCGCCTGCGCGCCGAGGGCTATGCGATCAGCCCCGACTATGCGGGCGCGGATGCCGTGATCGTCAACACCTGCGGTTTCCTCGATTCAGCCAAGGCCGAGAGCTTGGAGGCCATTGGCGAGGCGCTGGCCGAGAATGGCCGGGTGATCGTGACGGGATGTCTGGGCGCCGAGCCTGACTATATCACCGGCGCACACCCCAGGGTGCTGGCCGTCACCGGGCCGCACCAGTATGAACAGGTTCTCGATGCCGTGCACGCGGCGGTGCCCCCCGCCCCCGACCCGTTCATCGACCTGCTGCCCGCCAGCGGTGTGAGCCTCACCCCGCGCCATTACAGCTACCTCAAGATCTCCGAAGGGTGCAATCACAAGTGCCGCTTCTGCATCATCCCCGACATGCGCGGGCGGCTGGCCTCGCGCCCGGCCCATGCCGTGCTGCGCGAGGCGGAAAAGCTGGTCGAGGCCGGGGGGAAGGAATTGCTGGTCATCAGCCAGGACACCTCGGCTTACGGTGTCGACCTGAAACATGCGACCGACCGGGGCCACCGCGCCCACATCACCGATCTCGCGCGCGATCTGGGCGGCCTCGGGGCGTGGGTGCGGCTGCACTACGTCTACCCCTACCCGCATGTGCGCGAGGTGATCCCGCTGATGGCCGACGGGTTGGTTCTGCCCTATCTCGACATTCCGTTCCAGCATTCGCACCCCGACACGCTGCGCCGCATGGCCCGGCCTGCGGCAGGCGAGAAGACATTGGAGCGTATCGCCGAGTGGCGCGCGATCTGCCCCGACATCACCCTGCGCTCGACCTTCATCGTCGGCTATCCGGGCGAGACCCAGGCGGAATTCGCGCATCTGCTCGACTGGCTGGACGAGGCACAGCTCGACCGGGTCGGGTGCTTTCAGTATGAAAACGTCGCTGGCGCGCGCGCGAACGCCCTGCCCGACCATGTGCCCCCCGAGATCAAGGCCGAGCGCCATGCACGCTTCATGGAAAAGGCGCAGGCGATCTCGGAGGCGAAACTCGCCGCGAAACTGGGGCACCGGCTCGAGGTGATCGTCGACGAGATCGACGCGGACGGCATCGCCACCTGCCGCACACAGGCCGACGCGCCCGAGATCGACGGCAATCTGTTCAT
>PXES01000258.1 GCA_003564655.1 Paracoccaceae bacterium | reverse complement strand
TTGATGATCGACCCGCCCCCCATCGCTTTCATGCCCGGCACCACGGCCTGGATGGCGAAGACATAGGCATCGAAATTGATCGCCATTGCCCAGTCGAGGAATTCGGGCGTCACCTCCTCAAGCGTATGGCGCTGGTCATTGGCGGCATTGTTGACCAGCACGTTAATCGGACCATGCGCCTCGGACGCCTGTGCGATGGCGGCCTGCAGGGCCTTGCTGTCGGTGATGTCGCACTGAATGAAGAGCGCGGGATTGCCGGTCGCCTCGGCCAGCCGGTCGCGGAATTCGCTGGCATCCGAGCGCTGGACGAAGGCCACCCGCGCGCCCTGCCGAAGGAAGGCCTCGGTCAGCGCCGCGCCAATGCCCGAGCCGCCCCCGGTGATGAAGACCGAGGCATCCTTGAGGTCGGGGAAGTCTGGGGTCATGCTGCGGCTCCGGGTCGTCAGGTCGGGTTCGAGTGTTTCAGGCAAGATGGCATTCAGGCGGCCTTGCGCGGATTGCACCAGGCGGGCAGCCAGTCGCCATGGGCGGCCAGCAGGTCATCGACCAGCGCGCGGGTCTGGCGCAGGTCAAGCTCGGCCGCTGTGTGCGGGTCGAGTTGGGCGGCGTGATAGATGTGCTCGCGGTTCTCGGTCAGCAGCGCCTGCACGGTCAGGTCCTGCACGTTGAGGTTGGTGCGCATGAGCGCGATCAGATGCGGCGGCAGATCGGGGACGACCGTGGGCTGCAGGCCGGTGGCATCGACCAGTGTCGGGACCTCGACCGCGGCGCCTTCAGGCAGTTGCGGGATGTAGCCGCGATTGGCGACATTGCCGTAGATCACGGCGGGCGTGCCCGTGATGATCGCGTCCATGATGGTCGCCGCGTATTCGTTCGAAGGGGTGTGCTCGATGCGCGGCGCGGATTTCAGCGCCTCGGCCTGGGTGGTCCAGGCAGCGATCTGTTCCTCGCAGCGGGTCGGGTATTCGTCGAGCGGGATACGGAATTGCGCGATCAGGTCGGGGCGGTGGGACTTGATGAACCACGGGACGTATTCGGCGAAATGCTCGGAGGATTCGGTGACGAAATACCCGAAATGCTCCATGACCTCGTAGCGGACGAGGTTGGGGCAGCGGGGGTTCCAGTGGGATTCGAGCGGGATGCGCCCGGCGCGGTAGCCTTCGCGCAGGGCGGGGTAAAGGTCACGCCAGCACGCGCCCTCGCGCGCCTCGAGCGACAGGAAAAACGCCATGTGGTTGATGCCCGCCACGCGGTAGCGCAGATCGACCACGTCCCGTCCGAGATCGCGAGCCAACTCATACGCGGTGCCCTGCACCGAATGGCACAGGCCCACCTGTTTCACATCCGGGTAGCGCGCGGTCAGCGCCCAGGTGTTGATCGCCATGGGGTTGACGTAGTTCAGCATCACCGCATCGGGGCAAAGCGTGCGCATGTCCTGCGCGAGCGCCCACAGATGCGGGACCGTGCGCAGCCCGCGCATGATACCGCCCACGCCCAGCGTATCGGCGATGGTCTGGCGCAGGCCGTAGGCCTTGGGGATCTCGAAATCTGTCACCGTGCAGGGCTTGTAGCCGCCGATCTGGAAGGCGACGATGACGAAATCCGCGCCCTCGAGGGCTTTGCTGCGGTCGGTGGTGGCAGTGACGCGGGCGCCAGCGCCGAGACTGGTGACCAGCTTGCGGGCGACGAGGGCGGATTCCTCCAGCCGGGCCGCGTCGATATCCATCAGCGCGATATGCGCGTCCGACAAGGCGGGGCGCAGCAGCGCGTCGCCGATCAGGTTCTTCATGAAGACCGTAGACCCGGCCCCGATGAAGGCGATTTTCGTCATTTGACGGCTCCGAGTGTCAGGCCCGCGATGAAGTGCTTCTGCATCAGGAAGAACATCATCACGGGTGGCAGGGCGGCAATGATACTGCCCGCGCTCATCATGTGATAGGCGGCGCGGAACTGGCTGTTGAAGGCCGTGATGCCGGCCGTGACGGGTTGGCTTTCCACCCCTTGCGTCAGCACCACGGCCCAGAAATAGTCGTTCCAGATGAAGGTGAAGATCAGCACGCTCAGCGCGGCAATGGCCGGGCGCATCAGCGGCAGCACCACATACCAGAAGATGCGGATCTCGCTGACGCCCTCCACTCGCGCGGCCTCGATCAACTCGCGCGGCAGGGCGCGGATGAAGTTGCGCATGAAGAGCGTGCAGAACCCGGTCTGGAACGCGATATGGAACAGCACCAGCCCCATGCGCGTATCATAAAGCCCCATGTTAACCGTCAGGTCGCGCACCGGCACCATCAGGATCTGGAAGGGCACGAAATTGCCCGCCACGAACATGAAGAATATCCAGATATTGCCGCGGAACCGATACACTCCCAGCGCAAACCCCGTCATGCACGACAGCGCCACCGCGCCGATCACCGTGGGCACGGTGATGAAGACCGAGTTCAGCAAGTAGCGCGGCATGGCGCTGTCGGTGAAGACACGGGTGTAATTCTCGAACCCCGCGAAGGTCGAGGGCAGGCCCCAGAGATTGCCTTGCGTGAAATCGGCATCGGGCTTGATCGAGAACAGCGCGACCATCAGCAGCGGCAGCAACCACAGGATCAGCGCGAAGGGCAGCAGCGTCTTGTATCCGGCCTGAATCGCGGCGGATCGGCGCTCGACGGGGGTGGGGAACATCGCTCAGACCCCCCGCTCTTCGCGCCACATGCGCCACAGGAAGAAAGCGATGTAGACCAGCATGATCAGGAACAGGATCACGGCAATCGCCGCGCCATAGCCCATGCGGAAGCCGTATTCCGACAGCGAGACCTCGAACATGTAATAGGCCAGCACGCGCGACGATCCGAACGGCCCGCCACTGGTCATGACCGAGACCATGTCGAAGCTGCGCAGCGCACCGATGACCGTGACCACCACGGCGATGAAGGTCGCCGGGCGCAGTTGCGGCAGGATGACATACCACAGCATCTTCCAGCCCTTGGCCCCATCGAGCCGCGCGGCCTCGACCTGTTCGGGGTCCACGGCGTTCAGGCCGGTCAGATAAAGAATCATGCAATAGGCCACCTGCGGCCACAGCCCCGCGGCGATGATGCCGTAGGTCACGGTGTTGGGGTCACCGAGGATATTGACGGGGCCTGCGCCGAACAGCCCAAGAATGGGGTTCAGAAGCCCGATCGAGGGGTTGTAGAACCAGGCGAAAACCAGCCCGACCACGACCTGGGAGATCACGAAGGGAAAGAAGAACA
>PXES01000110.1 GCA_003564655.1 Paracoccaceae bacterium | reverse complement strand
TTTTTTTGATTTGAGTTCCCTATGCCTTTAACAGCAAATTAAAGTTAAACATTCGACAGGGATGTGTTTGTTTAGTTAAGATTCTGCAAGCAGTGTCTGAATATCTTCAATTACTTTTTCCGATCGTAATTCACTTCCCGGATAGTTTCGTCTAACCTGTCCTCTTTTATCGATCAGGGTAACCCGATCGGTGTGATCTATAAAATAAATGGGTGTATCGTCTTCTGCAAAACGTGTAGGTGTCTTAACTGTAGCAATTTGCAGCTTTTTTAAAAGTTCTTCCACCTGGGCCCTTTCGCCTGTGAGTAATCGCCAGTTTTGCTGATCGAGCCTGTAATTTTCGGCATATTGGTAGAGAATTTCGGGTGTGTCCCTATCCGGGTCAAAAGATATGCTAATCAGCATAAAATTATCGGCTTCGGGCAGTGCACGCTGAACATCTCTTAGGTTGTAGGTAATCATTGGACAGATGTCGGGGCAGTGTGTATACACATAACTAACCAGCAACACATTGCCTTTAAAACTCTCCGGAAAACGGATCTCTTCATCAAACTGATCGACCAGGGTAAACTCCGTTCCATCAAATGATTCGATAACAGAAAGCCGGTCGCACCCTGCTGTTTTTATAATAAACAGCAGGATAATCAACCAGCCGGTCAAAATGAATCTGTTTGTATGCATCGCCAACATATTGAACCTGTTGTATAAACAACGATCTTTATCTTAATGGTACCGGGCTATCGGGTGAATAGGGCGGTGATCCGCCATATGTAGCCTGTAACACGTCAATAATAACAGGTGTATATGAAAGGATAATTAAGATAATGGCAATGATTACATACGGCTTGAAATTTCTGAGCCATGTTGCCGGTTCATCATGCAGCGGTTCTGATATTGGGAATGTGATGATGGCATCCTCTTCGCCCGATTTGCTTTTTGAGAAAACAGTGGCGAAGAAACTGACGATAAACATCACAATACCAATAAACATAATCACACCACCAATTACAGTCAGGTTTATGTAGGGCATCCACTCCGATACATACAAAATACTGTCGGGGTTGGCGTATGAGGCACCGGTATTGGTACGGCGCGGCATTCCCATCAAGCCGCCTATTTTCAGGCCGTAGGACATCAGCAGCAGGCCTATGGTGTAGACATAAGGGGAGATCATAGCCCATCCTTTCAGACGAATTTCCTTGTTCATAAACTGACCGATCAGGTAAAGGCTACCTCCCAAAAAGGCTAACATTACCGGACCTGCTACTGTAAGGTGAAAGTGGCCGGGCACCCATGCTGTGTTATGCACCACCGTGTTCATCTGGTATGATGCATTGATAATACCACCGATTCCTCCGAAAATGAAGATAAACAAACCCAAAATCAGGTAAGGGAAAAACCAGTTTTCCTTATTAAAGTAGGGCAGTTTGCCCATCCAGCCAAACAGGCCTTTGCCTCCGTTTTGCTTTCCGGCGTGTTCGAGAGAAGCGGCCAGGGTAAATGCCGTTATCAAACTTGGTAATGCCACTGCAAAAGTGAAAATTCCATGCAGAAGTTTCCACTGAGAACCGATAGCGGGATCCATATACTGGTGGTGGGTACCCACGGGAATGGAAAAAAGTATGAAAAGCATAAATACCAGGCGGCCGGCCATATCGGAATAGAGCTTGCCACCTGCAAGTTTTGGCATAAACACATAGTACATTACGTAAGCCGGCAGCAGCCAGAAATATACAAGCGGATGGCCAAAAAACCAGAAGAGGGTACGTGCAAGCATCACGTTTATTTCGTCTACCCATCCAAGCGACCAGGGCAGCAACATAAACAGAATTTCTACTGCAACGGCAAGTGTGGCAATAAACCAGATAATAAACGTGGTAAAGATTCCGACTACCGAAAGCGGTGTTTTCTTTCCTTTATTTTCTCTGCGCCATTCCAGGTACATCGGAACCCAGTTATAAAACGCGATCCACGATCCAACAACCAACAACGTTAACCCGATGTAGAATAAAGGATGGGCTTTCAGCGGCGGATAGAATGTGTAGAGTACTGTTGCTTCACCAATTAAAATTACCACAGCGGCCACAACCGACCCTACCAGCATTAGAATTCCTGACACCCATGCAATTTTGCTGTTCAGGTTCTTTTTCAGGGCATATGGCACCAGTGCATTACCAAATACCACCGCGAAAAATGTGGTAAATACGATAGCATTTAAAACTCCGTGAAAGGTGAGCCCTTTATAATAATCCCCGCCAACAAACGGGTCGCTCTGGATAATTCCTGCCCTGAACAAGGTTTGCATCAAACCGCCATACACCCCGATAAACAGTAAAACCATCGGGATAATAAGCAACAGGGAATTCAGTGTTTTAGACGACTTTGAAAACCGAAATGTATCTGTGCTCATCGTTATATCTCCTCCGTTTCGGGTTCTTCAAGGCCTTCTTCTATGATAATTCGTCCTGCCATAGTGTGGTGTGCTGCCCCGCAAAATTCGTGGCAGGCAAACAGAAACTCCCCGGGTTTATCGAACCGGACCCTTATGTAGTTAATTGCACCCGGAACAGCCATCAGGTTTACATTATGCTGCTCAATTTTAAACCCATGGATAATATCCTGCGAGGTAACATACAGATCTACAGTAGAACCTACCGGCAGCCGTACGGTGGATGGCTGAAACGCCCACATACGGGCTACCATCTGCAGTTCATAGGTATCCGGACCGGTTTGAAAAAGTGTATCCGTTGTAAACGGATCCATATCCGTAATACAGGTTGGCACATCGATATCTTTTGCGATTGCCGCGTACATTATAGCTCCGAAAAAGAGCACAAGCATAAATCCGCTTAGTCCAAGCGCTAATTTTTCTGATTTGTCCATTGCCTTACCCCCTGCTTAATAGTTCAAAATACATTGCAAACCATATGATCATAAAAAAGATCATCAGCAGAATAAAAAAGGCGATGGCCCCTTTCGGAAAGAACTCCTCTGTCTCTTCGTGTGTGTCTTTATTCCCCATCGTAACCTCTGTTTAGTTTTAATTGATCGCGTAATTTAAAGCGAATAGCGTAAGAAAGTAAAAAGACAACCCTATCCAAAATATAAAAAAAAGCACATATTCATAAAGAACATGTGCTTTTGCGAGTATCAAAATAATATTTTCCTAAAATTATCTGCTAAAACAAACTGCTTTTCCGCTTTTAACTATCAATTAATACTGAAGAGTAACCCTTCCACCGGAAG
>PXES01000356.1 GCA_003564655.1 Paracoccaceae bacterium | reverse complement strand
TCACCAGAGAGTTGAACAGCATCGATTCGCCTTCGGAGATCGTGCGGCGGATCGAGCGGATGCGGTCGCCGATCTCGAAATCCTCGAAATACCAGTCCTCGGAGTTCCAGACAGGGATCTGTGCGTGATCTTCCGGCAAACCCGGCAACCCGCGCGCGTGCACTCCGATTTCAGCCATTCGTGCCCCCTCCTCTTCGTTCGCGCCATTCTTGTGGCACATATCTTTCACAAGTCAAAGCTGTTTTTACAAACAAAATCAACTCCCATAGATCAGCCGCGGCAGCCAGAGCGACAGCTGCGGCACGAAGGTGACCAGCAGCAGCGACACCGCCATCACGCCATAGAGCGGCACGCCGCGGCGGATGAACTGCCCCACCGGCACCCGCGCGATGGCGCAGGTGGTATACATCAGCGTTCCGATCGGCGGCGTGACCCCGGCGATGGTCAGATTCAGCACCATGACGATCCCGAAATGGATCGGATCAACCCCCAGCGGCGTCAGCAGCGGCACGAACAGCGGTGTCAGGATGATCAGCGCCGCCCCGCCCTCGAGGATCGCGCCGATGGCCAGCAGCAGCACGTTGATCAGCAGCAGCAGCACCAGCGGGTTTTCCGACAGCGCCAGCATCAGCGCCGAGACCCGCGTCGGGATCCGCTCCCACGACATGAAGAAGCCGAAGGCCTGCGCCGCGCAGATGATCAGCATGATGACCGATGTGGCGATGGCCGCATCGACAAACATCCGCGGCAACCGCGTAAGCTTCAGATCGCCATAGATGACCCGGCCCACGAACACCACGTAGAGCACCGCGATGGCGCCCGCCTCGGTCGGGGTATACCAGCCGAACCGGATTCCCCCCAGTATGCCCACCGGCACCAGCAGCGCCCAGAAGGCATCGGCAAAGACCCGCCCGCGCTCGCCCCATCCGGCGGCGGCATCGCGCGAGGGCGGGTAGCCCTGCGCGCGGCTGATCCGCCCGACCGCCAGCAACAGCAGCGTGCAGACCAGCAGACCCGGCACGATCCCCGCCAGAAACAGCCGCCCGACCGAGACATTGGCGAGAAACGCATAGAGGATCAGCCCGATCCCCGGCGGCAGGATCGCCGTGATGATCGCCGAGAATGCCGTGATGGCCGCCGCGAAGGAGCGCGCATAGCCGCGCCGCTCCATTTCCGGCACGAGGGTCGTGCTCTGCATCGCCGCATCGGCATTGGCCGAGCCCGACATGCCGCCCATCAGCGTGGACAGCAGCACGTTGACCCGCGCCAGCCCGCCGACCATGTGCCCGGCAAAGGCATCGGCCAGCGCCATCATGCGCCGGGTGATCCCGGCCTCGTTCATAATGATCCCGGCGAGGATGAAGAACGGCACCGCCAGCAGCGGAAAGCTCTCGGTGGCGCTGACCAGCCGCTGCACGAACAACCGGATCTGCACCCCGTCGGCGACCAGAAAGAAGCTCAGCGCCGCGAAGGCCAGCGCCAGCGCCACCGGCGCGTTGACCACCAGCAGGATAGCCAGAACGATCAGCGGCAGCAGGTCGATCATCCGGCGCCCTCCCCCCGCAACAGCGCGCGCACCCCGCGCAGCGCATCGAGCGCGGCGCCCGCCGCCATCGCCGCCAGCCCGATCGTGGGCGCCAGATAGACGATGGTATGGGGCAGGCGCAGCACCGGGGTCGGGCGACTGCGCGCGTCCATCCCGATATTCCACGCCAGCCACGCCATGTAGCCGAGGCCCAGGGCCAGGAACAGGCTCACCACCACGGCGAGCCCGTTTTGCAGCTGTTTTGGCAGCAGCGCGGTCAGCGCGTCGATGCCGACATGCAGCCCCCGCCGGGCTGCGGCGGCCGCGCCGATGAAAGTGACCCAGGCAAAGCCGATGGCCGCGACCTCGCTGGCCCAGACCGCCGGTTGCGGCGCTATGTAGCGGGCGAACACGCCCCAGACCACCGCGCCGACGACGACCGCCAGCGCCAGCCCGGCAAGCGCCTCGTCCCAGCGCGCCAGCCACCCCCACGGCCGGGGGGTGGCCTGTTCCTGCAGGTCATTCACGCGCGGCGCTCAGTCGTCGAGCAGGGCGCGGATCCGGTCATGCAGCCCGTCGCTCCAGTCCGGGAACGCATCATAGACCGAGGCGGTCGCCTCGCGGAACGACGCGACATCCACATCGTCAACGAAGGTCACACCCTGCGCCTCGAGACTCGCGCGGAACTCTTCCTGCCCCTCATTGACCAGATCGGCCATGTAGAGCCCGGCTTCCTCGGCCGCCTCGACAAGGATGTCCTGCAGATCCTCCGGCATCGCCTGGAACAGGTCCTCATTGATGATCGGGCCGGTGAAGGCGGTGAAATGGCCGGTCATCGAGATCGTGTCGGCGCTTTCATACAGCCGCGAGCCGTAGAGCGAGGACAGCGGCGCCTCGGCCGCGTCGATCACCCGGTTCGCCAGCCCGCTGTAGACCTCGGGCCAGTCCAGCGTGGTGCCCCGGGCGCCCAGCGCGCGGAAGGTCTCGATCCACATGACATTCGGCGGCACCCGGACCGACATGTTGTCGATGTCGTCCAGCGTGCGCACTTCCTGATTGGCAATGAGATGACGGCTGCCGAACAGCCAGTTCAAGGACAGCACGCGGATGCGATGTTCCTCGGCGATCTGCTCGACAATCCCGGCATACCAGTCGCTGTCGATCAGCTTCTGGAAGTCGGCCGGATCATCCAGCAGGTAGGGGCCGTTCAGCACCCCGAAATCGGGCACGAAATCGGACAGGTAGCCCGGGTCGGAGATCTGGATCACCGACACGCCCATGCGCACCTGCTCATACAGGTCGGGGTTGCCGCCCAACTCGCCGCTCGGAAACACGTTGATCTCGATACGCCCGTCGGACCGCTCGGCGACAAGCTCGGCATAGCGCTCGGATGCCAGATGCATGGGTTCGCTCGGGCTGAGCACATGCGCAAGCCTCAGACTGACCTCCTGCGCGTGAGCAGCCTGCGCCATGAGCGCAAGTGCCGTTCCGGCCATGAGCGAACGGATCGTAGTGGACATGTCGTCTCCTCCCTTTGGTTGGCAGCCTCCTCTTGCCACAGGCATGATTTCCACATATCAAATTTTCTTGCAAGGACAAAACTTCTGGGAGGGGGCGATGGAGCACGAACAGTTCTTCGAGGATTACGAGACCGGGGCGGTGCGCGAGAGTTTCGGGCGCACCATCACCGAGGCTGACATCGTCTTTCACGCCGGCCATTCGGGCGAT
>PXES01000083.1 GCA_003564655.1 Paracoccaceae bacterium | reverse complement strand
TTCGTGGGGGCGACCATCGCGCGCAATTTCGTCAATGAAGAAGCGCAATCGGCGACGACGGCTTTTGCGACGGCCACGTTCTATAATGACTTCGCGGGAGCACGGTCCACGCGTTTCGGCCTGTCTGGCGGCGGCGGCACCACCGATCTGAGCACCGACAATCTCGGCGCCTTCGGTGAGGTGAGCCTTGGCATGAACTATGTGCGGCTGATGAATGGCGGCGCCGGGGCACCGCGTCAATTCACTGCAACGATCCGCGGCGATGCCCGCTTCAGCAACCGGCTGGAGAGCTACGGTTTGACCGCGCAGGTGCGGGTAAACTTCTGAGCCTGTCGCGACACCATGTCGTGTGTTGCCGGGGCGACCTGCCCCGGCATCTGCCGTTTCCGACGGGTGTCGATCGATGGCCCCTGACACGCGTGCGACCTGCCCGCGCATCCGAGGGACATCTGCGAAGAACGTCCCGGGCCGTGCCCACCCACCCGCAGTTGCGCGCGCCCCTATGGCGTTTTCTTGTCGGCAGTCGGGTATCTGCCGGGTGGCGCATCAGGGCCGTCGCGCTGTGGGGTCCGCCCTCTCAGCGCATCCGCGTCAGCAGGTCTCGGTGATGCAGCCGCATCAGCATCATGCCCGCGACCAGCGGCACCAGACACCACACGCCCAGATAGACCAGCGAGACATATTCGGGCCGGTAGGTCGGGTAGAAGGCCGCGCGCATCAGCCCGGTCAGGTGCAGGACCGGGTTGAACCACAGCACGGCCTGCGCCTGTTGCGGCATGTCCTCGTACAGGAAAATCACCCCCGAGATCAGGAACAGCGGCGCGGTCAGGATCGCCCAGGCCTGCTGCCACAACTCGAACCGGTGGAACAGGAAGGCGTTCAGCACGCCCAGTGACAGCCCCAGCGCCGCCGTCAGCCCAACGGCCAGAAGCAGCTTCGGCCAGTCGAGCACCGGCTCCAGCCGCTCATGAAGCAGGATGCCCCCGAGGATCACGCCCATCACCCCGATCAGCACAAGCAGGTTCAACCCGAACCGCGCCAGCACCGCGTCGAACCAGGTCACCCGCGGATAAAGCAGCAGGCTGCGCGAGAACGAGATCGCGCGCCCCGACACATCGGCCAGCACCGTGAACTGGCGCAGGATCAGCACGCCGGTGGCCTTGAACAGAAGGAAGCTGGTGCCCAGCGCCGGGCTGCGCTGCAGCAGCGCAAAGGCATAGGCCAGCACCACGATCATGCCCAGCGGCTGCAGCAGCGCCCAGAGATAGCCGCCCGGCGTGCGGCCATAGCGCGTCGCCATCTCGCGCAGGGCGAGCGCGCCGATGGTGCGCAGGGCGCTGGCGCGCCAGTCCGGGGGGGCATGTCGGGGCATCGGCACACTCGCATCGGGGTTACGCTGTCTTAACGCGGATTTGCTAGCCAAGGCTTAACGCCCCCGACGACCTTGCCCGCGCATGATGCCCATGTCCCCGACCGCCCCCCTGCGCCAGACCCCCGACGCGCCCGAGGCCATGCCCGTGCCGCCTGTCGCCCCGCCTGCGAGCGGCGCGCAGCGCGGCCTGCGCCTGTCGTTCCTGCTGGTCGTGGTGCTGCCGCTGGTGGGGGTTGCAAGCTACCTCTGGGCTTTCGCGCAGGACCAGTATGCCTCGCAGGCGGGCTTCACCGTCCGGCAGGAGGAGAGTGCGTCGGCCTCTGACCTGCTGGGGGGCATGTCGCAGCTTCTGGGCGGCGGCGGGGCGGGCCATGCCGACCTGTTGTTCGAGTATCTGCGCAGTCAGGAACTGGTCTTGCGGCTCGATGAACGTCTGGATCTGCGCGCGCATTACGCGGCGCACTGGCCGCGCGACCCGGTCTTCGCCCTGCCGCCCGACGGCTCGGTGGATCAGCTCGTGCGGTTCTGGAGCCGGGTCCTGCGCGTCTCTTTCGACCGCAACACCGGCCTTCTACTGGTCGAGGCGCGCGCCAACGACCCCGGCTATGCGCGCGCGCTTGTCACCGCCCTGGTCGCGGAGAGCGAGCGGATGATCAACGACCTGAACGCGCAAGCCCGGCGCGACCGGATGCGCTTGGCCGAGGCCGATCTCGAGCTTGCCATCGCCCGGCTGCGCAGCGCGCGCGAGGATCTCGCCGCGTTTCGGGCGCGCACCCAGATCCTCGACCCGGATGCCGATATTCAGGGCCGCATGGGAGTGTTGAACAACCTGCAAGGCCAGTTGGCGCAAGGGCTGGTCGAGTATGACCTGCTCGCCCAGATCACCGACCCGAACGATTCGCGGCTGCGCCAGTCCGCCCGCCGGATCGAGGGGATCCGCGACCGCATCCGCGAGGAGCGTGCGACCTTCGCCTCGCAGGCCGAGGCGTTGGGCGAGATCGATTACCCGACGCTCATCGCGCAGTATGAAAGCCTTGTCGTCGAGCAGGAGATCGCGCAGCAGGGCTACAGCGCAGCCCTTCGCGCGCGCGATCTGGCGCGGTCAAACGCCGAGCGACAGAGCCTGTTCGTCGCGCAATTCATCCGCCCGACGCTGACGCAGGAACCGGCCTATCCCGAACGCTTCCTGCTGACCGGGTTGACCGGGCTCTTCGCGCTGCTGCTGTGGGTCTTCGGGCTCTTGGCCTATCTGTCGCTGCGGGACCGGAACTAGGCGATGGCGGTTCTTCCCCTCACGGCCGCCGAGGCTGCGCCGCGCGCGCCCATTCTGCGCTTCGAGAATGTGCTCAAGGGCTACTGGCTGCGCGGCCGCTGGCGCCCGGTGATCCGGGGCCTCAGCCTGACGCTGCCTGCGGGCCGGGCGCTGGCGCTGCTGGGCGCGAACGGCGCTGGCAAGACAACGCTTCTGGACCTTGTCGCGGGCCGCCAGCGCCCCGATGCGGGGCGCGTGCACCGCTTTGGCACGGTCTCCTTTCCCGTGGGCTTTGCCGCGGGGTTCCACCGTGACCTGACCGGCGCGCAGAACATCCGCTTTCTTGCCCGCGTCTATGGCGCCGACCCGATGGCGCTGGTCGAGTTCGTCGCCGATTTCGCCGAGCTTGGCGCCGACTACCACGCGCCCTTGCGCACCTACTCCACCGGGATGCGCGCCCGGCTGGGGTTCGGCGCGTCGATGGGCCTGCCCTTCGACCTCTATCTGGTGGATGAGGCCACGGCGGTGGGCGACGGTGCCTTCCGCCGCAAGAGCCGCGCGCTCTTCCGGGCGCGGATGCGCGCAGCTAGCGGGATCATGGTCAGCCACAACCTGCGCGAGTTGCGCCGCTTCTG
>PXES01000108.1 GCA_003564655.1 Paracoccaceae bacterium | reverse complement strand
GGGTCGATCCGCCCGGCAATGGGTTCGAGCGACCAGGCATTGCGCGCACCCCGCACCCATGGCCCGTAGCGGAACTGCTCGACCACAAGCACGCAGTCGCGGCCCGGATCATAGGGCAGAACGGTCACGGCATCGGCCATCACCAGCGCAGCGCGGCGGACCTCCCGGCTCCAGCTTCCGTCGAAACGACGGAACTGCAACGCGTCCTCGGCCACTGCGAAATACCCCGCATAGGGCCGCGTCTCGGATAGCGGGCGGATGGCCTCGCCCGACCAGTCGCCCCGCAGCGCTGCGGGCGCCGCCTCGGTCCGCGCGCGCAGATGCGAGGCCGCATGGGCCAGCGCCATCGGATAGCGCAGGCGCAGCGTTGCGGGTGGGTGCGCGCGCGACAGGGCGGCAATCTCGGCCCAGGCCAGCGCCTCGGCCCCGGCATGCCGCGCCTGCCAGTCAGCGAAATCCCAGCCCGCGCCCGTCCCCCCGGCGCCGCAGAGATAGGCCCGCGCCGAAACCGGCCCTGTGGGTCCGCGCGCATCGACGCGGATCGCGCGCGCGCCGCGCAGGCCGAGATAGAGCTCCAGCCGCGCCTGCGCCGCCGCGTCGGGGTGCAGCAACTCGCCCGCGAGTGCAGCGCCGGGCGCTGCGCGCAGATGCGCGCCATCAGCCGGGTCCGCCGCGGCGCAACGCGCGTGGTCGGGCAGCGCCGCCGCCTCCGCGCGCAGCCCCGCGCCCAGCACGGCGTCGCGCAGCGCAACGTCGCGCAGACGCCCGAAGACAAAGATCGGCTGCGCTTGCGTCAATCGAAACGGCGCCGCTCGGCCAGGTGGAACACCAGCGTGACAAGAACCGTGATCGCCAGCGCCAGCCCCAGCAGAAGCGAGAGGAAGCCCAGGTCGGACATGCGCGTCAGGTGATCGATCGAGATCACGAAAATCCCCTCGAACGCGTCGTCCAGCGTGCGGTAGCGCCGCGCGTAGCCCATCGTGAAGGCGTTGTAGAAGCCCAGCAGGATCAGCGACAGGATCAGCGTGAGAAGGTAGCCCTGCACCACGATGAAGAAATTGCGCAACGCCCCTGCCCCAAGGCGCGGCCCAGCGTATTTCCAGCCGACCGCTGCGGCGACCAGCGCCACGAAGATGATCCCCGAGATCGAGCGCGGTGGCTCGTCATAAAGCAGATGGTAGCGCGTTCCGGCATAAAGGACGGCCAGTCCGAGACCGAGCGTCGCGGCAAGGCGGGTAAGTGTGGGCATTGCGGGCTCGTTCTTGAGTGCTTGCCCGGCACGATACGCGCACAGCGCCGCGCAGGCAATAACGCGGCGCGGCCCGCTCAGCGCGCGGGGCGCTGCACCACGAGTTGTGTGACATCGCAGACACCGCTGTGGAAGGCCCCGGCGCAGGAGGTCAGGTAATACTCCCACATCCGCTTGAAGCGGGCGTCATAGCCAAGCGCGGCGATTTCGGGCCAGCGGGCCTGGAACACCTCGTTCCAGCGCCGCAGGGTCTGGCTGTAGCTCTCGCCGAAATCATGCGTGGCGCAGAACTCCAGCCCCTGCGCCTCGGCCACGCGGCGCACCGGACCGGGCGCGCCCAGCATGCCGCCGGGAAAGATGTATTTCTGGATGAAATCGACGTAAGACCGGTAGCTGGGAAAGCGCATGTCCGGCACCATGATGATCTGGATCGCCGCCTGCGCGCCGGGCTTGAGCCGGTCGCGCACGGCCTTGAAATAACGCGGCCAGTAGCGCTCGCCCACGGCCTCGAACATCTCGATCGAGGCGATGCCGTCATATTCCCCGCGCGTGTCGCGGTAGTCCTGCATGCGGATTTCGACCTGCCCCGACAACCCCGCGCGGGCAATGCGCTGGGCCGCGTAGTCATGCTGCGCCTGGCTGATGGTCAGCCCGGTGACGCGCAGCCCCCGCTGGCCTGCGGCGTATTCGGCAAAGCCCCCCCATCCGCAGCCGATTTCCAGCACGTGATCGCCCGGGCGCACCCCCAGCCGGTCCACCATCGCGGCGTATTTCGCTTCCTGTGCGGCTTCCAGGCTTTCCTGCCCGGTGGCAAACAGCGCCGAGGAATAAGTCATGCTCTCATCGAGCCAGAGCGCATAGAAGTCATTGCCCAGATCGTAATGCGCCGCGATGTTGCGCCGCGCTTGCGCCTTCGAGTTGCGCCGCAGCCAGTGGCGCAGCCGCTCGAGCACGCGGACAAGCCGCGTGGCCAGCACCTCGTCATAGAGCGCGGGGGTGTCGTCATTGACCAGATCCATCAGCGCCTGCAGGTCGGGTGTGCTCCATCCGCCCTCCATGTAGCTTTCGGCAAAGCCGAGATCGCCGTCGCGCAGCAGCCGGGCAAAGAAGTCGGTGTCGCGGATGTCGAGGCGCGCGACATGCCCGGGCAGCTTGCCCTCGACACGGAAGACGCGCCCGTCGGGCAGGCCGACATCCAGCCGCCCCTTGTTGATCCGCTGGGCAAGGGCAAAGGCCTGCCGGAAATACCGCGGCAGTCCGTCCTGCCCGTCCAGCTGCGTGATCACCCCGTCGCTCATGTCCGTCTCACTTTCAAGATCGCGCATTATCCTACTGCTCTTCTGCTAGATGTTCACGCGCTTTATAGGCTTCGAGGGCGCGCGCACGGCCCTCGCCCAGCGCCACAATCGGGTCGGGGTAGTCCATATCCGGCGCCAGCCCCCAGGAACGCGGGCAGGAGCGGAAGAAATCAAGCGCGCTTTCGGGCGGGTTGTCGGAGAACTCGGCCAGCCAGCGGCGGCGGTAGCTGCCGTCGCGGTCGAATTTCGCGGCCTGCGTGTTGGGGTTGAAAATGCGGAAATAGGGCGAGGCGTCGGGGCCTGATCCGGCGACCCACTGCCAGCCCATCGCATTCGCAGCCGGGTCCCAGTCCACCAGGCATTCGGCGAACCAGTCCTGACCAACGCGCCAATGCGTCAGCATGTGCTTGGTCAGATAGCTGCCCACCAGCATCCGCGCGCGGTTGTGCATCCGCCCCGTCACGTAAAGCTCGCGCATTGCCGCATCGACGATTTCGATACCCGTGCGACCCTGTTTCCAGCGCAGGACCGCCTTGGTCTCGTCCTTCCACGGAAAGTTCTCCCAGCCCGCGCGCCAGCTTTTGCGGGTGATATGGGGCGTGTGATAGACCAGATGATAGGCGAATTCGCGCCAGACGACTTCCTTGAGGAAATCCTCAGCGCCCGGCTTGCCATCGGCCATCGCGCGCTGTCCGGCGTCCCACAGCGCAAGCGGGCTGATCTCGCCAT